>NZ_JBEGDB010000100.1:0-26376 GCF_043638955.1 Bradyrhizobium sp. 31Argb
AAGGCTTCCTCCTAAAAGAAAGCCTTGAATCACGTTCAATCTGATTTGAGAATCCCAAGAGTCCACACGGCCTAGGAGTCCCAAATCCGATGACGTTTCCAGGTTCGAACTTCTGAACCAGAACCCGATGGACCTGCCGATCATCCACGTAGATATGCTTACCCAATGCATCAAGCACAGGCTTGACAATGTTGTCGATATCACCGGCCATCTCGGCAGCGGGGAAATAAAACAATGTTGCCGCGACCGGGCCTTCCGTCGCGAAATGCCCCTCCGGCAGGACCGCTCGCGTCGCATCAATAACGCGCGCCTTCCATTGATCCACTGACTCCCGGCGCTTGGCGGATAGGGAAACGGGAGTTCCGGCCACCAAGAATTCAAGCGGAAACTCGATTTCCACGCTCATCGTCGTAGTTCGAAGGCCAAAACAGTATCAATTCAGAAAGCCCGGGGCTTGCACAGGCCCGGCTCCATTTCAACTGCCTTGCTTCGAGCGGCCTCCATAGCTGCTCGCTGGCTTCATCCGAGCGCGATTTCTTCCGTCACCTCGTGCTTGAGCCCGACGGCGTCGATCGTCAGCGTCATTTTCGCCGTCAGCTTCTCGTTGCCCTTGAGGCGGCCGGCTTCGATCGCGTCGCGTACGGCCTTTTCGATCTCGCGCTGGGAGGTGATGCCGACGCGCTTCAGGAATCGGCGCAGGCTTTCGTTGAAGACGTCCTCGTTCATGACGTTCCTCCTCTGCTTATGGCCTCACCGGATTGTTGAGCATGTATTCGCCAAGATTGCGCTGACGACGGTCGGCGCGCGCTTCGGCGTGCTGCCGCTGGACGTCGCGGTCCTTGCGGCAGGCGACATATTCGGGCGAGCCCTGCTGGACATTGTTGGCGCGGCAGAAGGCGTCGTCATCGCCCGCGGCGTCGGCCAGCGGCGCCGATCTCCGCTCGAGGCAGCCGGCGAGCAGTGGCGCGACTAGGAACAGCGCGATATGGGCTCGGGCGAAGTAACGTCGCATACGTGGTTTCCCTCTTTCGTCATTGCCGTGCGCCCGTCCCCGACCTGATCGGGGATGACCCGGCAATCCATCGAAAAGATGGCGGCTTCTCTGATCTTGATGGATGCCCGGGTCAAGCCCGGGCATGACGATCCAACCGTCACACCCTTCCCTTCAGCGCGTCGCCGATCTCGTCGAGCACCTTGGGGTCCTCGATCGTGGCCGGCATGGTCCAGCTTTCGCCGTCGGCGATCTTCTTGATGGTGCCGCGGAGGATCTTGCCCGAGCGCGTCTTCGGCAGGCGGCCGACCGTGATCGCGAGCTTGAAGGCGGCGACCGGGCCGAGCTTTTCGCGCACCAATGCCACGATCTCCTTCTCGATCTCGGCGGGCGGGCGGCTGACGCCGGCCTTCAGCACCAGGAAACCGCAGGGCACTTCGCCCTTGATCGCATCCTTGACGCCGAGCACGGCGCATTCGGCGACATCGGGATGCGAGGCCAGGATCTCCTCCATGCCGCCGGTGGAGAGCCGGTGACCGGCAACATTGATGATGTCGTCGGTGCGCCCCATCACCCAAACATAGCCGTCCTCATCCTTGTAGCCGGCGTCCGACGTTTTGTAATAGCCGGGGAATTCGGAGAGGTAAGATTCCTTGAAGCGCTCATCCTGCTGCCACAGCGTCGGCAGGCAGGCGGGCGGCATCGGCAGCTTGATCACGATCGAGCCCATGGTGCCCGCGGGCATCGGCCTTGCGGCTTCATCGACCACATCGACCTGATAGCCCGGCATCGGCACCGTCGGCGAGCCATGCTTGACCGGCAGCATGCCGAGCCCCACCGGATTGCCGGCAATGCACCAGCCGGTCTCGGTCTGCCACCAATGGTCGACCACCGGTACCTTCAATTGTGCCTCCGCCCATTCCACCGTCGGCGGATCGGCGCGCTCGCCGGCGAGGAAGAGCGTGCGGAAATTTGCCAGATCGTACTGCCGGATGAACTTGCCTTCCGGATCCTCCTTGCGGATGGCGCGGAAGGCAGTCGGCGCGGTGAAGAACGCAACCGCCTTGTGCTCGGAGATCACCCGCCAGAACGCGCCGGCATCGGGCGTGCCGATCGGCTTGCCTTCATACATGATCGAGGTCGCGCCATGGAACAGCGGGCCGTAAACGATGTAGCTGTGGCCGACCACCCAGCCGATGTCGGAACCGCACCACCAAACCTCGCCGGGCTTGACGCCATAGAGGTTGAACATCGACCATTTGAGCGCGACCAGATGCCCGCCATTGTCGCGCACGACGCCCTTCGGGATTCCCGTCGTGCCCGAGGTGTAGAGGATGTAGAGCGGGTCGGTCGCGAGCACCGGGACGCAAGGCGCGGCCTTGCCGGCATCGAGTGCGGCGCGGCTCAAGCTGGCCCAGTCGTGATCGCGGCCCGCGGTGAGCTCGCAACCATGCTGCGGACGCTGCAGGATGATGCAGGCTTCCGGCTTGGCGCTGGCAAGCTTGATCGCCTCGTCGAGCAGCGGCTTGTACTGCACGATGCGGCCGGGCTCGATGCCGCAGCTCGCCGAAAAGATCAGCTTCGGCTTGGCATCGTCGATGCGGCTGGCCAATTCCTTTGCGGCAAAACCGCCGAACACCACGCTGTGCACCGCGCCGATCCGCGCGCAGGCCAGCATCGCCACCACCGCTTCCGGCACCATCGGCATATAGAGGATGACGCGGTCACCCTTGGTCACGCCGAAATCCTGCATGACCGCGGCGAGCGCCTGCACTTCCTTCAGAAGCCCGGCATAGGTGAATTTCGTGATGCTGCCGGTGAGTGGGGAATCGTGGATCAGTGCGACCTGGTCGGCGCGGCCGCCGAGCACGTGGCGATCGAGCGCGTTGTAGCAGGTGTTGACGACGGCGCCGGTGAACCAGCGCCCATAGACGCCGAGCGAGGGATCGAAAACCTTCTTGGCCGGCTCGATCCAATCGATCTCCCGCGCCGCCTCGCTCCAGAAACCATCGGGATCAGCCAGCGAGCGTGCATGGATCTCGTGATAGCGGCTGTTGTGAATGTTCATGGCGTTCCTCCCGGTCTTTCTCCCCGTCATGGCCGGGCTCGTCCCGGCCATCCACGCGTTGCTTCCTCAGCCGGGAAGGACGTGGATGCCCGGCACGAGGCCGGGCATGACGCAAGCGGCTAGTTCATCGTCTTTGACCGCATTGTCACGGACAGCGGCCACGATTCAAGCCGAAAAGAGCGCTCCATTCAGCCAGCGGCCGCAGCTAATACCCGTCGACCCCGTTTAGCTTCTGCAGCCGCCGCTTCATCGCCGTCGGCAGGTCATAGCCGGGACGGCCGAACTGGGCGTTGCGGCGGGCGATGAATTCGTCCTGCTCGCGCTGCAGGGCGCGGGCGGCACGCGGATTCTCGGCCTCGCGGACCGCCCTGGCATTTGCCGCAAAGATCTCGCGGTCGAGGTCGGCGAGATCAGGGCTGGCGCAGATGGCCCTCTCCACCGTGCGGCGCGCCTTGGCGCAATTGAAACTCGGCTTGCCGGCGACGGCCATCAGCGCGCCGAGGCGCTCGAGCTCCAGCGCCAGCGACTTGTAGTTGGCGCGCGCCGCGGCGTGATCCGGGTTCAGCTTGATCGCTGCGCCGAAGTCAGCGAGCGCCTTGGGCCGGTCGCCCTTCTTGCGCCAGAGCTCGCCGCGCGCATTGAAGCTATCGGCGAGCGTCGGATCCAGCCTCAGCACGGCGTCGTAATCGGAGATCGCGCGGTCGACCATGTCCTTGCGGGCATAGGCGTCACCGCGCGCGATCAGCGCCTTGACGCGATCGGCCTTGGCGGTGTTTTCGTTGTCGATCAGCGCCGTGCAGAGATCGACGGCCTTATCGTTATCGTCAGCGCCGGCAGCAGTGAGGCATGGCGCGGGATCGGCCTGCACATCCTTGAGCGGTTCTACGCTGGTTGCAAATGCAGGCTGGGCGAGCGCCATGCAAAGGCTCGACGCGACGATGACGCGTCGGATGAAGAGCCAGGATTGCATCGATTGGTCCGGTAGGAATTCTTGATCTCGAGCCAATGGTAGCAAACGACGCGTACCCCGCACCAGCGGGAGATTTGTCGCGATTTCCGCGCTTGCTCATGGGCTCGCAAACTCATGCTAGATTAGCCAATGACTGCCAACAGGAATTTGACGCGTGTCAACCTTCGAATGGACCATCGTCCTGCTGCTCGTCGCCATTCCGCTGTCGGCGGTGGCGCGACGGATCAACGTGCCTTATCCGACCTTCCTTGCGGTCGGCGGCGTGCTCCTGACCTTCCTGCCGTCGGGGCCATCCTGGACATTGGAACCCGGCCTCGCGCTGGCGCTGTTCGTGGCACCTGTGCTGCTCGATGCCGCATTCGATACGTCGCTCCGCGACCTCCGCAACAACTGGTTGCCGGTGTCGATGCTGGTGCTCGCTGCGGTCGGCACCACGACCGCCGCCGTCGCGCTGGTGGCGCATTGGCTGAGGCCGGACATGCCATGGGCCGCGGCGATCGCATTGGGCGCCATCGTCGCTCCGCCGGATGCGGCGGCCGCGGTCGCGATCCTGCGCCAGGTCAAGCTGCCCTATCGGCTGCTGAAGATCCTCGAGGGCGAAAGCCTGCTCAATGATGCCAGCGCGCTGCTGATCTATCGCGTCGCCGTTGGCACTGTGGCAGTCGAACACCTGAAGCTGCGCGAATTTGCGCCGTCGCTCGTGCTGGCGGTGATCGGCAGCCTGATCGCCGGCTATCTCTTCGCCCGGCTTTCGATGCTGCTGACGCGCCGAATCGCTCACGCGCCGAGCGCGATCATCACCCAGTTCGGCGGCACGTTCATGGCGTGGATCATCGCCGAGCGGATCGGCCTGTCCGGCATCCTCACCATCGTCGTCTTCGCCATCACCATGGCGCGTACTGCACCGGCGCGGACGCCGGCGCGACTACGCGTGCCGTCCTACGCGGTGTGGGAGACCGTGGTGTTCGTGCTCAACGTGCTCGCCTTCATGCTGATCGGCATGCAGCTCAAGCCGATCTGGGCCGGGCTCGACGAGGTCGTGCGCGTGGAATATTGCATCTTTGCCGCAAGCGCGCTGGCGGCCGTCGTCCTCGCGCGCATCGGCTGGGTGATGAGCTATGGCGCCGTCGTCAGGCGGCTGGTGGCGTGGGGGCTGTTTCATCCCCACCGCGCCGCGCCGCCGCCGACGGTCAAGGGCGGCATCGTCGTTTCCTGGTGCGGCATGCGCGGCATCGTCACGCTGGCGGCCGCTTTTGCATTGCCGGAAGATTTTCCGTATCGCGACCTGATCCTGCTGACCGCCTTTTCTGTGGTATTTGGAACGCTGGTGATCCAGGGCTTGACCCTGCGGCCTTTGATCCTGGCGCTGCGTCTGAAGGACGACGACCCGGTGACGGCCGAGGCAGCGCGCGCCCGCGCCATCGCCTTTCGCGCCGCGCTGGAGGAGATCGACAGCGATCCGTCCGAAGAGGCCGAAATCCTCAGGCTGGAGTACCGCGCGCTCCTGATGCGCGCGGAGACCGATCCAAGCGGCGGCGTCACCTCGAGCGAGCTTCCCGCCGACCCCTTAAGACGCCGCGCGATCAGCGCCGCCCGGCAATCGCTCTTGACGCTGCGTGAATCCGAGGAGATCGGCGATGATGCGTTTCACCTGATCGAGGAAGAACTCGACCGTGCGGAATTGAGCGCGCAGGCGTAACGGGAATTTGTAGGGTGGGCAAAGCGAAGCGTGCCCACCTTTCTTGCACCGAACGTGGATGGTGGGCACGCTTCGCTTTGCCCACCCTACGGCACCACGCGCTAACTCACCTTCAGCGTCACGCCGCCGTCGACGACGAGTTCAATTCCTGTGACGTATTTCGATTCGTCCGAAGCCAGGAACAGCGCGGCGTTGGCGACGTCCCAGGCGTCGCCCATGTGGCCCATCGGCACCTGCGCGTCGCGAGCGCGCCACATCTCGTCCACATCGCCGGCAGCATAGCTGGCGGCGAGGCCGGCGGAATGCGCCACCATCGGCGTCTTCATCAGACCGGGCAGGATCGCATTCACGCGCACATGGTCGCGCGCGAACTGCACCGCGGTGGTGCGCGTCATCTGGTTCATCGCCGCCTTGGTGGTGGCGTAGGTGACGTAGGAAATGCCGAGATGGCGGATCGAGGCAATCGAGGAGATGTTGATGATCGAGCCGCCGCCCTGCTTCTGCATCACGGGGATCACGTGCTTCATGGCAAGATAGGCGCTCTTGAGGTTGACGGCGAACACGCGGTCCCATTCCGCTTCGCTCACCTCGACGACGCTGCCCATCTCGGCGATGCCGACATTGTTGTCTGTTACGTCGATGCGGCCGTATGTCTTGAGGCATGCCGCGACCATCGCCTCGACGTCGGCCGCACGCGAGACATCCGCGGTGAACGCGGTCGCATTGCCGCCCTCGCCGGTGATGATGCCGGCCGTCTCTTCCGCGGCAGCCGCGTTACGGTCGACACAGAACACGCTGGCACCCTCGCGGGCAAAGGTGACGGCGGTCGCCTTGCCATTGCCCCAGCCCGGCCCGATCGAGCCGGCGCCGACCACCATCGCGATTTTGCCCTTGAGCCGATCCATTGGTTTCTCCCTTGCTATTCGTGTTGTAGCCCGGATGAAGCGAAGCGTAATCCGGGGCCTGGCGCTCCCAAATCACAGCTTCGCTTATCCGGGCTAAGGATTACAGGCCGGCGCGCCAGGCGCCGACCAAGAATGCGGCAGCCGCCAACCTGGAATTCATGAGTATTCCCCTTGCCGGGAAATTGGCCGGACGCGCGCCCGCGGTCAACCCAATCCGGCTGAAGTGCCCGATGCATACGCCGCATGTATCATCCGAAAGTCGCAGGCGCGATGCCCCTTGCAACGCTTCCCCCAAACCAGCATGAATGCGCCGCCCAAGACCCGGCCATCCAGCCGGGCTACAGAGAGCGTACCGGGGGAAGCATGACCACAGAAGGCCGACCGTCAGGCAAATCGTCGCCCAATGACGACGTCGTCGCCATCTCCGAGGAGGCGCTGCAAAAAGCGGAAACCTTCGTTGAGGCTGAGGAAGGCGCGACCAACCGCCTGATGGGCTGGGCGGGACGCATTTCGACCACGATCGCGGTGGTCATGAGCCTGTTCCACCTCTATGCCGCCTACGCGATCGTTCCGACCCAGGAACTTCGCTATACCCATGTCGCCTTCACGCTGGTGCTGAGCTTCCTGCTGTTTCCGCTGGCTACCCGGTTTCGCAACCGCGTACGCTGGTGGGACATCGTGCCGGGCATCGTTGCGGTCGCAACCATCGTCTATGCGCTGTGGGGCGGCGAGGATTTCACCGACCGCGCCACCACGCCCGACCACCTGGATGTCATCGTCGGCATTGTCTTCATCGTGCTGCTACTCGAGGCGACGCGGCGCACGACCGGACCCATCATGCCCGTGGTGTCGCTGTTCTTCATCGCCTATGCGATGCTCGGTCCGCATTTGCCGGCACCGTGGACCCACCGTGGCTATGATTTGTCCCGCCTGGTGGGCCATCTCTTCATCACCCTGGAAGGCATTTTCGGCGTCGCGGTCGATGTGTCGGCCACGCTGATCATCCTGTTCACCATCTACGGCGCATTCCTGCAGCAATCCGGCGCCGGGAAATTCTTCATCGACTTCTCGCTGGCGCTGATGGGCGGCAAGCCGAACAGCGCAGGACGGACGGTCGTGCTGTCGTCGTTCCTGCTCGGCGGCCCCTCGGGTTCCGGCGTCGCCACCACCGTGATGATCGGCACCGTGGCCTATCCGATGCTGGCCAAAGCAGGCTTTGAGAAAAACGCCGCCGGCGGATTGCTGGCGGCCGGCGGCCTCGGCGCGATCCTGTCGCCGCCGGTGCTGGGCGCGGCCGCCTTCCTGATCGCCGAATTTCTCAAGATCAGCTATCTCGACGTGATCTGGATGGCGACCATCCCGACCTGCCTTTACTACATGTCGCTGCTGTTCATGGTCGAACTGGACGCCCGCAAATTCGGTGCCAAGGACGTCAACTTCAAGCCGGAGATGACGCTCGGCCAGATGACCAAGCGCTACGGCTTTCACTTCGTCTCATTGGCCGCCGTGGTCGTGTTCATGATCATCGGCTATTCGCCGTCACTGTCGGTGTTCTACGCCGTCGTGGTCACCTTCGCGTTGAGCTTCCTGCGGAAGGAAACGGCGCTGGTACCCTCGAAGCTGGTGAAGGCGCTGGCCGACGGCTCGATCGGCGCGCTCAATGCCGCGACCACCTGCGCATGCGCCGGCATCGTCGTCGGCATCGTGACGCTGACGGGTCTCGGCCTGAAATTCTCGTCGATCGTGATCAGCTATGCCGGCGGCAGTCTCCTGCTGACCGCGATCTATACCTCGCTGATCGTCTGGATCATCGGCCTCGCAGTGCCGGTGACCGCCTCCTACATCATCTGCGCCGTGATCGCAGCGCCGGCACTGATCAAGCTCGGCGTACCCGATTACGCCGCGCACATGTTCATCTTCTACTACGCCGTACTGTCGGAGGTGTCGCCGCCAACAGCGCTCTCGCCGTTCGCGGCTGCCGCCATCACCGGCGGCGATCCCTACCGCACGACGCTGCAATCGTGGAAATACACGCTGCCCGCCTTCCTGGTGCCGTTCGTGTTCGTGCTTGATCCACAGGGCGTCGGTCTCCTGCTGGCGATTCCCAAAGGCGGCTCGTGGGTCGATATCCTCGAAATCACGATCAAGGCGACCATCGGGCTACTCGCGCTTGCCGCGTTTGCCCAGAACTGGGCACTGCGACAAACTACGCCGATCGAACGCGGCCTGCTTCTGCTATCCGGATTGCTCTTGGTGTTTCCGAGTCTGATCGAGGCGATCGTCGAATGGATGATCGGCCGCGATATCAGCTACACCTACGTGCCGGGCCTGATCATTGGCCTCGGCGTGCTGCTGTGGCAGGCGAGAACACCGACGCCGAAGGAACCGGCGCTTACGATTTAATCAGGGAGTGACAGGATGAAGAAACTGAAAAAGACCGTGGCGATACTGGCTGTGACGATCTCGGCCGGTCTCGCCTTTGCCGGCATCGTCCATGCGCAGCAGAAGATCATGTCGATCGGCACCGGCGGCACCGGTGGCGTGTACTATCCGCTCGGCGGCGCGGTCGCCAACGTGCTCTCGAAGAACCTTCCGAACGTGCAAGCCACCGCCGAGGTCACCGGCGGCTCGGTCGACAATCTCAAGCTGATCGGCACCGGGCAGAGCGAAATGGGCTTCACCATGGCCGATGCCGCGCTCGACGCGCTGCAGGGCCAGGACAAGTTCAAGAACAGCAAGGTGCCGCTGCAGGCCCTCCTCGTCGTCTATCCGAACCGCATGCATGTGGTGACCGTCGAAGGGACCGGCATCCAGTCCATGGCGGATCTCAAGGGCAAGCGCGTTTCGACGGGTTCGCCCGGCAGCGCCACCGAAGTGATGGCATTCCGTGTCATCGAAGCCGCCGGCCTCGACAAGGACAAGGACATGAAGCGCGAGCGGCTCGGCGTTGCCGAATCCGTCAACGCCATCAAGGACCGCAAGATCGATGCCTTCTTCTGGGTCGGCGGCATTCCGACCGCGGCGGTGACCGATCTGGCGGCGACCCCCGGCATCAAGATGAAACTGATCGACCATGGCGACCTGGCCGAGAAGATGAACGCCAAATACGGCAAGCTCTATTCGCCCAGCACGATCAAGGCGGGCGCGTATCCGGGCTATGACAAGGACAACTCCATCACGGAGGTCTGGAACCTCATTGTCACCGGCGACAAGATGAGCAACGACGATGCCTATACGATCGTCAAGACGCTGGTGGAAAAGAAGGCCGATATCGTCGCCGTGCACAAGGAAGCCGAAAGCTTCTCGCTCGACAACCAGCGGCAGGATCGCTCCCCGATCCCGTTCCATCCCGGCGCGCTGAAGTATTTCAAGGAAAAGGGCATCGGCGGCTAGCTTTTTTGACGCGTTTTCTGCGCAGATAAGTCTACGCAATCTGCGTAAACTTGATTGCTATACGAACCGGCATCCACTTCGCTCGAAAACGCTATAACGCGCCCCAACCAGAATTCCTGACCACCCGCCGAGCGGCGCCATCGTGCGCCGCTCGGTTTTTCGGCGCCTAACCTTCCGCATCGCTCAAGGACTTTCAAATGCCCTCTTCGACCGTCGCTTCGTCAAATCTCAGCCGCCGCTCTCTGCTGCGTGGCACCGCCGCGCTTGCCGGCACATCGCTGCTGCCGCACCTGGCGCGCGCCGCCGAATGGCCGACGCGGCCGGTCAAGCTCCTGGTGCCGTTTGCCGCCGGCGGAACCACCGACATCCTGGCCCGCGTGGTCGCGGCCAAGGTCTCGGAGGAGTTCGGCCAGCAGTTCATCGTCGAGAACAAGACCGGCGCGGGCGGCAACATCGCGGCCGACGCCGTCGCCAAGGCCGATCCCGACGGCTACACCTTCCTCATGGGCACGCCGGGCACGCATGCGATCAATCCGTTCGTGTTCAGGAACATGCCGTTCGATCCGCTGAGGGATATTGCGCCGGTCATCATCATCGCGCGGGTGCCCAATCTCTGCTCGGTCACCAATTCGCTGCCGGTGAAGTCGGTCGCCGAACTGATCGACTATGCCAAGTCGAAGCGCGGCGAATTGTTCTACGGCACGCCCGGGCTCGGCAGCACCGCCCATGTCTCGACCGAGTTGTTCCGCTCGATGACGGGCGTCGAAATCACGCATGTGCCCTACAAGGGCAGCGCACCGGCATTGACCGACCTGATCACCGGCCGCGTGCATCTGATGATCGACAACCTCCCCGCCGCGCAGCCCTTCGCCGAAGCCGGACAGATCCGTCCGCTTGCGGTATCTACTTCCAAGCGCTGGCCGCTATTGCCTGACCTTCCGACAATCGCGGAAGCGGGCGTGCCCGGCTACGAGGCCGCTTCCTGGTTTACGATCGCGGCTCCTGCGAAGACGCCGAAGGAGATCATCGACCGCCTCAACGCGAGCGTCGCCAAATTCCTCAGGACCGAGGACGGGATTGCGCGTCTGCGCAAGCTCGGCGCCGAACCCGTCGGCGGCTCAGCCGAAGACATGCAGGCTTACGTGCTGGCGGAGACCGAGAAATGGGGCAAGGTCGCCAAATTCGCGGGCATCAAGCCGGAGTGACGATAGCGACGCCGAGCGGATATGAGACGCCCGATGTGCCCCCGGCCGGGAAATGGACCGGACGGGGCGCGTCGGCCAACCCATCCAAACGACGCATAGAGCCGAGCGCCAATACGCACGTCAGTTTGGTCATTGGCAACGATCGTGTTCCCTGCTTAATTTTCCCTGCGCGAAACCGGCCCGCCAGTGGCCGGCGCAACCGGGAGAACGCCAATGCCTGCTTACCGCGCCGTCGGACTATCTTTGGGAGCTGCAGTCCTGCTCTGCAATCTCGCCTTCAATCCTGTCCATGCGAAACCCTTCATGATCGTCGGTCTCGACGAGAAGCTATTATGGGATGACGATGGAAAACCGATCCTGTCGGTGCCCGGCAAGGACCAGGTTCTCATCCTCGACCTCGCCAATCCCGAAAATCCCAAGACTGTCGCCTCCCTGCCGCTGAAGAATTCAGTGGTGGGACCGCCGGTCAATCTCGACATCGACCCGACCGGCTCGATCGCTCTCGTCGCCGATTCTGTCGATGTGACCAAGGACGGCGATGCGCTGAAGCAGGTGCCGGACAACAAGGTCTATGTCATCGATCTCAAGGCCAACCCGCCGAAGCTGGCAGCGACTGTTACCGTCGGCAAGCAGCCCTCGGGGCTCAGCATCAGCTCGGACGGCAAGATGGCGTTGGTCGCCAATCGCGGCGACAATTCCGTTAGCGTGCTCTCGATCAATGGGAGCGACGTCAAGGTCACCGATACGATTGCGTTGCCCGACAGCGTCGCCCATGTGGCGTTCACGCTGGACGGCAAGCGGGCGCTTGCTGTCCGCTTCCCCGCACACAAGGTCTCGGTGCTCGATATTGCCGGAGACAAGGTCACCTACAACAAGGTCGATCTGCCGACGGGCCAATGGCCATACAATGTTGCGGTGACGCCAAATGGCAAACTCGCACTGACGTCCGACAATGGCGGCGCCGGCTCATCCGACGGCAGCGTCGACACCACGAGCGTGATCGATCGGAAGCCAACCCGCCGCGCATCATCGATCGTGTGGTGGTCGGCGACGGTCCCGAGGGCTTGGCGATTTCGCCGAAGGGAGATCTCGCTGTCGCCGCCATTTTGCGCGGCTCCAACATGAAGAACGCGTACTACTATCACAAGAACGGCACCCTCACGGTGCTGAAGATCGACGGCAAGAAGGTGACCAAGACTCAGGACATCGAGGTCGGTGGCTTGCCCGAGGCGGTCGCGTTCACGCCGGATGGCAAGTACCTCCTCGCCGGAAATTACCTGACCCAGGATTTCTCGATCCTGAAAGTCGATGGTGGGAAGGTTAGCGACACCGGCAAACGCTTCAAGGTGCCGGGTCACCCGGCTTCGGCGCGCATGGGGCACTAAGATCGGCATCGAGCCGGAGGGACGATAGGAGCAGCATCGATCACGTGAATGCTATTCTCAAAACGGGAATCGATCACGGCGACAACGATAAACAACCACAGACATTAACGCGTGCTGCCGCCGCGAAACGACGCGGCGGCGCACCATTGCAATCGCCTCGCGAGCAGTTCGGACCGAATGGCGTCGGAGCACGGCATTTGCGGCCGGCGATGGCCTCATCTGCTTCGATTTTTAATTACAATTTTAGCTTCATTTGTCTCTTTAACCCTACCTAAGCATTCATGGGGATTTGCAGGGAGGGTCCTCAAATTTCCAGATTAAGGCCGCCACTGAGATGTACGAGTCAAATCGACATCGCGGGAGAGGGCGGGCATGCATCACATCAACCCCAAGGAATACGCACGACCCGGCTGGTTCGGTCATCGCAAATTGACGCCGCGGGCTTGCGTCGCAGATAGCAAGAAGCACCTTCGTACCTTTCTTTCTGATGCTCTCGAGGATCTCGGGTTCATCACCTCGGAGTGCGGCGAGGCCACCGAACTGGATGGCGCGCTGGACGCGC
This sequence comes from Bradyrhizobium sp. 31Argb, assembly GCF_043638955.1. Lineage (NCBI taxonomy): Bacteria > Pseudomonadati > Pseudomonadota > Alphaproteobacteria > Hyphomicrobiales > Nitrobacteraceae > Bradyrhizobium > Bradyrhizobium sp. 31Argb. The sequence goes on from NZ_JBEGDB010000100.1 coordinate 13,179, forward strand.
ATCGGCCCGACCTGCTTGTGCTCGGTGTCTCGGTCAACGGGATCGAGGTCGGCAGGATTCTGGAGGTTCTCGTCAGGAAGAATTTCGCCGGCAAGGTTCTCGTCATCGGCCCGCCCGAGTCGATTATGGTAAAAGCGGTCAGGCAAATTGGCGAAGAATACGGCGTAGCCATGCTGCCGCCGCTGGCGACGCCGTTTGGCGCAGGAACGCTGCGCGACAGCGTCGCGATGCTGCTGCCACAGGAGCCCGCGCCGAGCCCCGCGGTCGATGTGGCAGAGGCGCTCAAAGCCGGTTGGCTCGAATTGTGGTACCAGCAGAGGATCAACCTGCGCACGCTGGTGCCCGCGGGCGCAGAAGCTCTGGTCAGGATGCGGCATCCGGCCTGGGGCGTGGTGCCGCCGGCCTATTTCATTCCCGATGAGAGCGATCCGCATTTCCATGCGCTGTCCGAATTCGTGGTCGGTCGCGCCATCGAGGACTGGCACTATCTGCTGGAGCAGAAAGGACCGGTAGACCTCTCGATCAACCTGCCGGTGTCGTTCCTGAGGGATCCGCAAGCCGTGCGCGAACTATGCCGTCGCGTGCCGCAGCACCCCGCCTTCGGCGGCCTGCTGCTCGAGATGGGAAGCGCCGAGGTGATCGAGAACCTAGACCTCGTGATCGAGGTGGCGCGGCAGGTGCGGTTCCACAACATCGCAATATCGGTCGACCAGGTCGGCACCGAGTGGCCGTCGCTGATGGGGCTGAAGAGCTTTCCCTTCGTCGAACTGAAGATCGATCATCAATTCGTCACCGGCGCCGCCGACGACCGGCTGAAGCAGACCGTGTGCAAACATGTCGTCGAGCTCGCCCACGACCATGGCGCGCGGGCGCTTGCCCAGGGCGTTGAGACCCGCGCCGACTTCCTCACTGCTCATGCGGTCGGTTTCGACCTGGTGCAGGGCTATCTGTTCGGCAAGCCGATGGGGGTAAAGAAATTCGCCCGCTCGCGGCCTTCCCCGGCTGCGAGCGCGGAATCGAAATCGTGACGTTCACTGCGACGGTCCAGAGGCTCACTGGAACGTCATGTCGATGCATTTCGAGATATCCGAGCCGAGGCCGGAGGAGATGGTGATGCAGCCTCGCACCTTCTGCACGTTGTTGTCGCTGGCCCAGACCGAATAGCCGCCGGGACCGAAGAACGAGTTGGTGTTCGGCGGTTCGGTTTCGGTAGCGTCGAAGGAGTAATTGCCATCGGTGTCGAAGATGCGCGGCCGCTTGGTGCAACCGCCATCGGCCTGCACGTTGATAACCTCCTTGTTGTCACGCGTCAGCGCCAGCGAGACCTGGCAGCGGAAGTATTCCGAGGTCTTGGTGTTGAACAGATAGGCGTAGGACTTGCAGGTCGCGGTGTTGAGCTTGCCGGCGGACAATCCCCGGCTGCAGGCGATGCGCTGGTTGTTGGAGAGCTTGAATTCGTCGGCATAAGCCGCGGTGGCCATCGTCATGAGCGAGAGCGCAATACCGAAACCGATATTCATGCCGGGGGTCATTCGAATCATCCCTATCAAACTTTTCGCAATCATGCGTTTGTAGATGGAAACGGCAACATAGTCGCGAAGCAGGAAATCACAAACCCGCAGGATGCACGTGATGCCGCACGACGACTTCCGTCGTATTGACGGAATAATGGCGTTCGTGATTTGTTCAAGACAAGGGCGCCGGTTTCGGCAGCGACGACTGGGGAGGATGATCATGACTCGATTTCAGGCCAAGACTTTTTTGACGACGACCTTTTTGATGGCGACCTTTTTGATGGCAGCGGCGCTGACGACGCTGACCGCTCCCGCACTCGCACAGGATGCATCGCCCGCGCCCTGGGAGCTGAAGTCCGACATGGGCTACGCCTATGGCAAGGACGGTTCGACCCTCGCCTACAAGATGGGGACCAACAATGCCGGCCTGCTGCTCAAGGGCGCGAAGAAGGTGCCGAGAGGCACGCTGTTCTTCGTCGGCCAGAACGGCCAGCTCTACATGCGCTCCGGCCCCTATCTCGAGGGCGACGGCAAGTTCATGTTCGGATCGAACTAGGCGGCGCGTGCTTTCGTAGGGTGGGCAAAGCGCAGCGTGCCCACCATCCACGGTCGGTGCAAGAAAGGTGGGCACGCTGCGCTTTGCCCACCCTACGGCCCGAGGCTACGGCCCGCGGACGCTAAAACACCGAGGCCAATTCCTTGGCGCCGGGCTTGTTGCTGTTGAAATCCATCCGCTCGTCGGTGACCGCGAGCAGCTTTGCTACCGTGTTGTGGCGGATCGCGACCGGGTTGCGCTCGTAGCCGCCGCGCTGGAAGAAGTTCGACGTCGGCACCCTCTCGCGCATCGCTTGCGGCATCGTGACCATGTCGTAGCCGGTGCCGTCGCCGGTCAGATTCATCATCTCGAGCTCGGCCGCGGTCAGCGGGCGGGTGTAACCCTTGGTCCGTGCGAAGATGACTGATGTCAGCAGCTTGTGGGTCTGCAGCATCGGGCCGACGTCGACATCGAGCACCATGGAATGGACCGCCCAGCCCTGCGGCGTGCTCGCGAGCCGCTCATGCGCCGACCAGTCGTCCGGCACCGTGCGTGCGAACGCGACCATCTTCTTCAGCACCGCGAGCTTGTGATCCATCGCCTTGCGCGCGGGACCGGACAGCGTGGCGGCCTTTTGGGTCAGCACCTTGATGAACTCAGGGCCCTGCTGGGCGATCAACTCGACGGTGTTGGTGGTGAGCAACTGATTGTAGCCGATTGCGGTCGAGATCGCCCTTGTGCCCGGACCGCGGTAGCCCGACTGCATATCGTGATTGCCGCTGCCGCCGGTTTCAAACGAATAGACCCGCACCGCCTGCTCGCGCGTCAAGCCGGCCGCGAGCGCGTAGCGGGCGTAGGCGCGCTTGAACTCGATCTCGGTGGCCGGCCGTTGCGGCGTGAACTGAAACTGCTCGGCGGCAGCCTTCAGGAAATCGGCGACGACAGGAATGGTCCTGCGTGGACGCGACGGTTCCTCTTCTTCCGGTTCCGGATTCACCGGCCGTTTCGGCCCGGTATAGACCGGCGGCTGGTCGAGCACGTAATCATCGAGCGCGATCGCCTGCCGCTCGCGCCGCTTGGCGTTGCGGGTGCGGCGCTTCTCGGCGATCGCGCTCCAGTAGGCGCCCGCTTCCTCGTCGAAGGCGGCGCGCGCTTCCTGATATTCCCGCAGCTTGCGGCGATATTCGGCGATTGCCTGCGGCGTCGCGGCCTGCGCCATCGCATCCGCAGTGGATGCCGAAAGGCTGGCAGCCTCGACCGCCACGGCCTCCGGCGCGCTCGCGAACAGCGCGAGCGCGACCAATCCGGGGAAACAGCGAATCAATGGCAGGCGCATCGCTCTCTTGTAGCAAGGACTCCTGCAAAGTCACCCTATCACTCCGGCTCGACGCCGCTGGCCTTCACGAGCTGCGCCCACTTCTTTTCGTCCTTGTCGATGAAGTCGGTGTAATCCTCTGGCGAACCCGGCGTGATCTCGGTGCCATCAGAGCCCAATTGCCGCTTCACCTCGTCCGAGGCGAGCGCATCGCGCAGCACCTTGTTGAGCTTGTCGATGATCGGCCGTGGCGTGCCGGCCGGCGCGGCGAGGCCGTAATAGAGCGAGGCGTCGAACCCGGGAACACCGGCCTCGGCGATCGTCGGCACGTCGGGCAGGAGATCGGAGCGGGTCGAACTCGTCACCGCGAGCGCGCGCAATGTCCCCGCGCTGACATTGGCGTGGGAGGCCGGGATCGGCGCAAATGCCATCGGAATGTGCCCGCCAATGAGGTCGACCAGCGCAGGGCCCGTCCCCTTGTAGGGAACATGCACGAGCGAGATGCCGGCGCTGCGCGCGAAATATTCGCCGGTGATGTGGCTGGCGGTACCGGCGCCGGCCGACCCGAAACTGATCTTGCCGGGATTTTGTTTGGCGTAGGCGATCAGCTCGGCGACGTTCTTGGCCGGGAACGACGGATGCACGACCAGCGAATTCGGCGCATTGCCGATCATGCCGATCGGCGCGAAATCTTTCCGCGGATCGTAGCCCGCCTTCTTGTAGAGCGACGGGCCGATCGCGAGCGTCCCGGTATAGCCGAGCACCAGCGTGTAGCCATCGGGATCGCTCTTGGCGACCGCCTTGGTGCCGACCGTGCCGCCAGCGCCGGGACGGTTGTCGATCACGATCTTCTCGCCGAGCAGCTCGCTCATTTTCTCGGCGATGCCGCGGCCGACGATGGAGGTGCTGCCGCCGGGCGCGAAGGGGATGACGAGCGTGATCGGCCGGTTCGGATAATCCTGGGCCTGCGCGGTGTGAAATGCCGCGCCGACAGCAAGTGCGGCGATGACGGCGCAAAGTCGTTTCTTCCAGGACAGCATGTCCGAACGCCTCCCCTGACGTTTGTTGTTATGGCGGCATTGTCACTCAAATGAGTGGCATCAGCAACCAGACTTCTGATGGCTGAGCCGCCCGTCATTGCGAGCGGAGCGAAGCAATCCATCGCGCCACTCGTGGAGATGTGGATTGCTTCGTCGCTGCGCTCCTCGCAATGACGGCTGAGTGCTGCCTACTTCCAGGCGAAGACCGGCTGTTCGAGATCGGCGACGCGGGTGTCGCGGCCGGCCAGCACTTCGCGGAACTGATAGATCAAGGCGGCCGTCGGCGCGTGGATGTGCTGGCCGGCGTGGCGGAAGCGGATCACGCGCCTGACACTTTCGGGAATGGTAGTGAAGCTGAACGCATCCTCCGCCTCGATCGCCTGCAGCGTGATGCGATGGACCGAGGCGACCTCGTCCGGGTTGGGCGCGATCGGCGCCCGGGTCGAGACCCACACCACGATCGGTGTGATGAGATAGCCCGAGCGGGTCGGATAATCGTCGAGCACGCCGAGCACATCAGCATCATCGACGCGGAGGCCGAGCTCTTCGTGCAGCTCGCGGAGCGCCGTTTCCGCCTGGGTCTCGCCAGGGTCGCAGCGTCCGCCGGGCAGCGCCCATTGCGCGCTGTGGCTGCGCAAACTGGCCGCACGGCGGGTGAGCAGGAATGCGGTCTCCTCGCCCTCGCCTCTTGTGAGCGCGATTGCGACCGCCGCACGTTTGAGCAGCGGCGCGCTGTCATCCGGCAGGCGCGTGAATGCCGTACAGAGCTCTGCGATATTCCGCCGGGTGGCATCGTCAAATGTGCGGGCCATTGACTCTTGACTACAACAGTCCCGCGTTCGATGAAATGACTTGGTATCACGACTTTATCACGCCTTGCCGGACGGAAAGCATCACATGACGAAACCGCCTGCGGAAAAGCTCAAATCCGACGGCTGGAAGATCGTCGATACATCCGGTTTCCTGCATCTGGTCGGACCGCTGTGGCAGCGCCTCGTCGGCGACGAGCATGAATATGCATTGATCACCGAGGACAAGCATCACAATCGCCGTGGCCTGGTACAAGGCGGCGTGATCATGACCTTCGCCGACCGCACCTGCGGCATGACCGCCCGCTACGTCTCGGGCAGGCCGACGCTGGCGACCGTGCAGCTCGACACGCATTTTGTGGAGGCCGGCAAGATCGGCGAAACCTTGATCTCAAAGCCGCGCGTGGTGCGGTCGACCAGGAGCCTGATCTTCATCACCACGGAAGTGACCGTCGACAGACGCTGCATCGCCATGGCGAACGGCGTGTTCAAGATATTGAAGAGCGAGTAGGCTTAACATCCGGGTTCGGAGGAGCAGACGATGCAGTACCGTCAACTCGGCCGCAGCGGCCTGAAGATTTCGCCGATCTGCCTGGGCACCATGATGTTCGGCGGCCCGACCGATGAGGCAACGTCGGCGCGGATGATCGCAAAGGCGCGCGAAGCCGGCGTCAACTTCATCGACACTGCCGATGCCTACAACGCCGGAAACTCCGAGCAGGTGGTGGGCCGCGCGATATCCAACAACAGGCAGAACTGGATCCTCGCCACCAAGCTCGCCAATCAGATCGGTGACGATCCCAATTTTGGGGGGCTGTCGCGACGCTGGGTGCTGCAGGCGACGGAGGCGAGCCTGAAGCGGCTCGGCACCGACTACATCGACATCTACTACCTGCACAAGGAAGACCACACGACGCCGCTGGACGAGACCGTGCGCGCGATCGGCGACCTGATCAGGCAGGGCAAGGTGCGCTATTTCGGCGTCTCGAACTACCGCGCCTGGCGCCTCGCCGAGATCTGCAACATCTGCGACCGGCTCGGCCTCGACCGCCCGATCGTGAGCCAGCCCTATTACAACGCGATGAACCGCATGCCCGAGATCGAGCATCTCCCGGCCTGCGGCTATTATGGCCTCGGGGTGGTGCCCTATAGCCCACTCGCCCGCGGCGTCCTGACCGGCAAATATCGCCCCGATGCTACCCCCGACAAGGACAGCCGTGCCGGCCGCAGCGACAAGCGCATGATGCAGACCGAGTGGCGGCCGGAATCCTTGAGGCTTGCGCAGGAGATCAAGCAATATGCCGAGGCCCGCGGCATCACCGCCGCGCAGTTCGCGGTCGCCTGGGTGCTGAATTCATCCTTCGTCTCCGCCGTGATCGCCGGTCCTCGCAACGAAGCGCAATGGGACGACTACGTTCGCGCGCTCGACTATCGCTTCACCGCCGAAGACGAGGCGCTGATCGATGGGCTTGTGGTGAGTGGGCATGCTTCCACGCCCGGCTACAACGATCCGGCCTATCCGATCGAGGGCCGGCGGGCGCGGACGGCGGAGCGGTCATAGCCGCGCTCAAGAAATAGGCTGCATACAGTCTTCACCGGCCCCCGCGTCCTAGCGTCGCATCGTCGGGAACGTTCTTGCCAAACCGCTGCGCACGCCTTTGTCTTCCTTCCTAAAAAAGCAGATCTCCAACGATCGCGATCAAAAAATGGCAGGGAGGAAACCATGACCAAATCCAGCAAGGGCAGTACGTCCAGTCGCCGCCGCTTCCTGAAGGTTGCGGCCGCAGGCGCAGCAGCAAGCGTTGCAGCGCCCACCATCGTCAGCGCGCAGGGTCCGATCAACATGCGCTGGCAAAGCACCTGGCCGGCCAAGGATATTTTCCACGAATACGCGCTCGATTACGCAAAGAAGGTCAACGACATGACCGGCGGCGACCTTAAGATCGAGGTGCTTCCCGCCGGCGCCGTGGTACCGGCCTTCGGCCTGCTCGACGCCGTCTCGAAGGGGACGCTCGACGGCGGCCATGGCGTGCTGGTCTATCACTACGGCAAGCAGACCGCGCTGGCGCTGTGGGGCTCCGGTCCCGGCTACGCGATGGACGCCAACATGCTGCTCGCCTGGCACAAGTATGGCGGCGGCAAGGAGCTGCTCGCCAAGCTCTACGCCTCGATCGGTGCCAATGTCGTCTCCTTCCCGTATGGGCCGATGCCGACCCAACCGCTCGGCTGGTTCAAGAAGCCGATGTCCAAGGTGGAGGACTTCCAGGGCCTGAAATTCCGCACCGTCGGCATTTCCATCGACGTGTTCACCGGCCTTGGCGCCGCCGTCAACGCGCTGCCGGGCGGCGAAATCGTCTCGGCGATGGACCGCGGCCTGCTCGATGCCGCCGAGTTCAACAACGCCACCTCCGACCGCGTGCTCGGCTTCACCGACGTCTCCAAGATCTGCATGCTGCAGAGCTACCATCAGAACGCCGAGCAGTTCGAGATTATGTTCAACAAGACCAAGTACGACGCCCTGCCGGACAAGATGAAGGCCATCATCTCCAACGCGGTCGACGCGGCTAGCCAGGACATGAGCTGGAAGGCGATCGACCGCTACTCGAAGGACTACGAGGAGATGCAGACCAAGGACAAGGTCAAGTTCTACAAGACGCCGGACTCGATCCTGCAGAAGCAGCTCGAGATCTACGACCAGGTGGTCGAGAAGAAGTCGGCCGAGAACGCGCTGTTCAAGGAGATCGTCGAATCCCAGCTCGCCTTCGCCAAGCGCGCGACGCAGTGGGAGAACGACACGGTGGTCAACCGCCGCATGGCCTACAACCACTATTTTGGCCCGAACGCCAAGAAGAAGACCTGAGCGGGCGCCGCGCACGACCGAAAGCGTCATCCGGGGACACCGAACCCCGGATGGCGCTTCCGCTGTCTCTACACCAACCCGATACTTCCGAAAACGGCCGATAGCGAACGCAGATGAACGCACAGCGTTTCCTGTACATGATCGACGGCATCAGCACCTGGACCGGCAAGGCCGCGGCGTGGCTGGTTGTCGCCCTGATGGGCCTCGTCTGCGCCGAGGTCTTCAAGCGCTACATCCTCAACATGCCGACAGCCTGGATCTTCGACGCCTCCAACATGCTGTACGGCACCCTGTTCATGCTCGCCGGCGCCTACACGCTGGCGCAGAACGCCCATGTCCGCGGCGATTTCCTGTATAGCTCGATGCGGCCGCGCCTGCAGGCCTCGCTCGACCTCGTGCTGTATTTCGCGTTCTTCCTGCCGGGCATCGCGGCGCTGGTCTACGCCGGCTGGGACTATGCGCTCGATTCCTGGCGCATCAACGAGCATTCCAACGTGACCGCCGACGGCCCGCCGGTCTACCACTTCAAATTCATGATCCCGCTGGCCGGAGCCTTGGTGCTGCTGCAGGGCGCCGCCGAGATCGCGCGCTGCATCATGTGCCTCAGGACCGGCGCCTGGCCCGACCGGCTCCGTGACGTCAGCGAGATCGACGTCGTCGAGGAGCAGCTCGCGCACAGCGAATATGTCGACGAACAATCGCGCAAGGCCGCGATCGCGCATGCGCAGGACATCGAGGAAAGCGCGCGGCAGCGCGGCATGGGCGGGGACCTGCAACGATGAGCGATCCGGCAGTCGGCCTGTTGATGCTCGTCCTCATCGTGATCGTCATCATGATGGGCTTCCCGACGGCGTTTACGCTGATGGGCCTCGGCATGTTCTTCGGCTTCTTCGCCTATCACCGCGGCGGCGAGGCCTGGGGCGACAATCACATCTTCGACCTGATGGTCCAGCGCACCTATGGCGCGATGACCAACGACGTTCTGATCTCGATCCCGCTGTTCGTGCTGATGGGCTACGTGATGGAGCGCGGCGCGCTGGTCGACAAGATGTTCTATTCGATCCAGCTCGCGTTCCGCCGCCTGCCCGCTTCGCTCGCGGTGGCGACACTGATCGTCTGCACATTCTGGGGCATCGCCTCTGGCCTGGTCGGCGCGGTCGTCGTGCTGATGGGCGTCATCGCCTTCAACCCGATGCTGAAGGCCGGCTATGACGTCAAGCTCGCGTCCGGCGTCATCACCGCCGGCGGCACGCTCGGCATCCTGATCCCGCCATCGGTGATGATCATCGTCTACGCCGCGGTCGCCGGGCAGTCGGTGGTGAAGCTCTACGCCGCGGCGATGTTTCCCGGCTTCTTCCTCGCCTTCCTCTATCTGGTCTACATCGTCGGCTGGGCGCTCTTGAATCCAAAGATCGCGCCCAAGCTTCCCGAGAGCGAAACCAAGGTTCCGGTGCGGCCCTGGATCGCCAAGCTGCAGCAGTCTTATTCGCGCAAGATGCTGCCGGCGCTGCTTGCGGCGGTGCTGATGCCCGGAAGGGCCGTCAACGCCAGCGTCGACGGCACCCGCGTCACCTATTCGATGCTGCTGACGAATCTCGGCCACGCCCTCGTGCCGCTGGTGCTGACGCTGGCGACGCTGTGGGCTGCGTGGTGGTACGTCGTGATTCACCAGCAGCCGGATGTTCAGCCGCAAGTCCCGGTCGCCGCGCAGCAACAGCAGCAGCGCGCGCAGGAGACGCTTCAGCCGCTTGGCGCCGGCGCCCAGCCTGCGGAAGACAGCACGGAAGAGAAACTCGAGGAGCTCGGCGGCGGCGCCAGCCGGTCGGAGGCCGCCACGAAGAACGAGCCGGAAGTGCTGGAGCAGATGGGCAGCGCCGAGCTGCGAGGCAAGACCATCGCGGCACCAGCGGAGCTCGGACCACCGCCGGAGTTCTACACCTATTTCGCGTTCATCGCCGGCATCTGCGGCCTGCTGCTTCTCTACTATTACTGGACCATGGAGGCCGAGCAGTTCGAGGTGCTGCGGCTGCTCATCACCTCGGTGATGCCGCTCGGCATCCTGACGGTGGTCGTGCTGGGCGTGATCCTGTTCGGCATCACGACCGCAACCGAGTCGGCCGCGGTCGGCGCGGCGGGCGCCTTCCTGCTGGCGTTCCAGGCGCGGACGCTGGACTGGAAGCGCACCAAGGAAGCGGTATTCCTGACCGCCAAGACCACCTCGATGGTGTGCTGGCTGTTCGTCGGCTCGGCGCTGTTCTCAGCGGTGTTCGCGATCCTCGGCGGCCAGGCGCTGTTGGAGAGCTGGGTGCTGTCGCTCAAGATGTCGCCGGTCCAGTTCATGATCCTGTCGCAGGCGATCATCTTCATCCTGGGCTGGCCGCTGGAATGGACCGAGATCATCGTGATCTTCGTGCCGATCTTCCTGCCGATGCTGAAGCACTTCAACATCGATCCCGTTCTGTGGGGCGTCCTGGTGTTCGTGAACCTGCAGGCGGCGTTCCTGTCGCCGCCGGTTGCGATGTCGGCCTTCTATCTGAAGGGCGTGGCGCCGAAACACGTCACGCTGAACCAGATCTTCGCCGGCATGATGCCCTACATGCTGATCGTCATCATCTGCATGGTGCTGATGTATATCTGGCCCGGCCTGACGCTGTGGCTGCCGAACTATCTGTACGGCAACTGACAGGTCGGCACGATCTTCTCAGTACTCCTAGAGCATTTTCGGTTCTGATTGAATCAGAACCGAAGCTCTAGATTCTTGTTTTGACGCGTTTTCTTCACGCGAACCGGTATCCACTTCGCTCGAAAACGCTCTAATTCACTGCATTGAACTTGTAGGATGACTGCAGGAACGTGCCGAAGCGTTCGGCACGGATCGGGAGGACCGACGTCGGAAACGGACTGCCGAATCCCCTGGTGAGAACATCGGTCGTCCACATCGACCAGAAGCGGCCGCCGACGCCGACGCAGCGCTCGGTCACGTCATAGGTCAGCACGGCTTCGAGCTGCATGCCGCGCCCGGTGCCGTTGGCCGGGGAATAGGGCGACGACTCGTCAGAACGCAAGTAATGTGTATCGAGACCGGAAACGGAGACGTAGGGCAAATAGGCCGCATCGGCCGTGAGCTTGAGCCCGGGGGCAATCGTGACCATCGCGTTCACACCGACGCGCAGAGAGTGCCAGTCTTCGGACTGCGAGATTGTGATCCCGGTGGTCGGCGACGGAACGGCGCAAATCACACCGCCGCCGGGATACGCAATCTGCGCGCATCCATAGGAGTCCTTGCGGTCGCGATAGAAATTATAGCCTGCGAACGCCCCGAGTTTCGCGCCCGGCGTTTCCAGCAAGGTGTATCCAACGTCCAGCGTGGCATAGGCAATCGTGCCCTCGACCCTGCCCTGGTATGTGTTCGAATAGGCCATGGCCGTGTCGCGATAGGTTGGTAGCCAATCCTCATCGTTCATGTGGCCGGATGTCAGCCCGCCGCCGCCGGCGAAGCCTTTCAGGAACACCCTGGCCGGACTGTCGACCCGGCCGAACACCTCACCGGAGTGCCCTGTGGTCTCATAGGTGAGCCGTGAAATCAGCGCGTTCTGCAGCGGCTGATCTGTGCTCATGCCGAGATCGTTCTGATAGCGACCGCTGCTGTACCAGTAACGCGCGCCGACTTCCGCCGACCACCCGGAGACCGAAGGCGCCGCCGTCAGCAAAGCGGCGGGCCGATTGTCCCAGCCGCGCGATGCTTCCGCACCAGGGCGATAGTTCACGCCCAGCTTGACGACATGGCTGTCCTGCCGGACTGCCGTCGGCAGACCAGCGGTCTCGACCAGGCTGGCTGGATCGAGCGGTACCGTCTGAAAACCACCAAGCGGCGTCGCGATGTCGCGGCTCCCGAAATTGGCATAGTCGTATTCCAGCTTCATCGACCAAGCCGGTGCCAGAGCGTGTTCGACACCGAGCCCGATTGTCCATCCCCACTGCACGGCATTGGCGTTCACCGAAGCTTCCGGCCGCCCGAAGAAATCGAGAGCGTTGGTCGTCATCGATAAACGGCTCGACAGAAACGCGGCGCCGCCTTTCACATAGGCCAGCGAGTGACCGGCCGGCCCGAAGGCCTGGCCGACCCGCCCGGTGATGGTTCCCATCACATCCTGCTGGATACGGCAGTTCGCCGAGACGAACAGGCCGGAATAGGCGAGACAGGTGTTGGTGCCGTCGGCATCGACGGCGGACACGTCGGCTTCGAGGCCGAACACCCACGGCGATCCGGCCTGCTGCCAGTTGTAGCCAAGCTGGCCGCCGATGAGGGCCTTCGGCGTACGGATGTCGTCGCCATAGATCGACGGACCGTAGGGATCACCGACATGGGTGATGCCAGAGCCTCCGCCAAAATGTCCGCCGATATAGAAGCCGCTCCAGGTCCACGGCGCCGGCGGCGCCTTCACGACCAGCCTTGCAATGTCGGCCGAAAAAGCATCCGTTCCGTTCAACGCCATGAGCACGCCGACCACCACCACGTACCGCATCCGTAACACGAGCCGAGTCCTTTTCTTCGAGGAAACCAACTACGCATTACTGAGCCCGCACTATGGTAGGGGGCGAAGATTCGAACACCACCGGAGATAGCACATCAGCCGCACCCCGCAACAGCGGCTCGCGCGGAATGGAGCCAAGCATTACCACGGGAGGTTGTAGTGGCGCAGTTCGTAGGATGGGTTTCGCTTCGCTCTACCCATCCTACGACTGTCGTCCCGTCGAAAGACGGGACCCATAACCACAGCGAGATGTCGTGGCGCGAGCAAGCGGTTGCAGCGGAGCACACGACAAAAGCCTGTGGTTATGGGTCCTGGCCTTCGCCAGGACGACGCCGTCAAAGCGAGCGCAGCGAAGCAATCCACCTCTCCACGCGCGGAGGTATGGATTGCTTCGCTGCGCTCGCAATGACGGGGATGGGTTCTAGTTTAAATTTCAAACAGTGTGAGGATGCGAGTCCGCATTCTCGCGGCGCGTTGCGTCCGAGCTTTGATTCACTTTCCACCCTCCTCGAGATCAGAGGGCGCAGGGAAAGCCGGGTGCCGGTTGCACCCATGGGTCCCGTGCAACAAAAAGCACGGGGGTAGGACCA
>NZ_JBEGDB010000101.1:0-26152 GCF_043638955.1 Bradyrhizobium sp. 31Argb
GCGCGAAACTACTTCGCCGTCGTCGCCATTGCCGCCACTCTGCTCTGGATAAGGTAACTGTCCACACGGCCTAGGACCGGTTCTTGATCGCTCCGACGATGGCCGTGAGGATCGCACCACCTGCGCCGCCACCGACCACCTGGGCAATGATTGACCCAATGTCGAAATTCCCGCTCTGGATCGATGTGGCGATCGCCGGCCATACGAGCGTGATGATCTGACCGAGAACGCCGCCGCCGACGAGGCCGGCGATCGTGTTGCCCAGCGTGCCCAAATCAAAGTTCTGGGACGCCTTTCCGGCCGCGTTTCCGCCGATCGCACCCGCCACCAGATTGATAAGAATCTGCTCCACGAAATCCTCCCTTAAGTGCCGCGTAGAACGATTTTTAGTTGTTCAGATGCAGAGCTGGAGCGCTTTCGAGCGAAGTGGATGCCCGTTCGCGTGAAGGAAACGCGTCAAAAGACGAATCCAGAACTCGGTTCTGATTCAACCAGAACCGAAGCCCAGGCGTCTAAACAGTGCGGCCCCGGATCGCCCGCCACAGGAAGATGATGATGCAGGCGCCGATGAATCCGGCGATCAAGTAGCCGATCCATCCGCCGAGAGCGACGCCAAACAGGCCGAGCAGCCAGTTTGCCAACGCGGCGCCAACGATACCAAGGATGATGTTCATCAGAATGCCGGTGCCGGACTTCATGAACATCTCGGCGAACCAACCGGCCAAGCCACCAATTATGATTGCTGCAATCCAGCCAATCTCCGCTTCGGGCATCTGGATACTCCTCGTGATTGTGGGCCAATATTATCACAACGCCCCGCCGATTCGCTGGTACAAACGTGTGTGCGTTGCACAGGAGCCGTGCACACCCCGGCCGACCGCTATGCGGCGCGGCCGGGATTCCGGCTGTGAACACGATGCGACCGGCAGCGAACCTAAAACCTCGCCCGCGCCAGCACGCGGATCGTGCGACCCTGGCCCGGCGAGATATTGTTGTTGCCGTCGGCGGTCGCCCAGTAGCCCGTGTTGAAGATGTTCTCGACATTGAGCTGAGCGCTCCATGTCTCGTCGATCTTTGCAAACAGGCCGGCATCAAAACGCCAGAAGCCCGGCAGCCGCACAGTATCGTCGGACGAGGCAAAGGAATCCGAGAAGTAAATGATACCGAGAGAAGCAGCCCATCGCTGATCGATCTGATACTTGTTCCACCAGGCGAACTGATTGAAGGGCACGAGCTGCACGCGATTGCCGGGCACGATCGTTGACGAAGTCGCGCTGGTGACGCGCGCGTCGGTATAAGCGTAGCCGAAAACTGTTTGCCAATCGGGCGTTACGTAACCCGTGACCGCAGTCTCGAAACCGCGGATCTGGTTGGCGCCGTTGGCGAAGAAGAAGCCAGGGTTGTTGGGATCGGCAATCGGCACATTCGTACGATTGAGTTCATACAGGGCCGCCGTGAACAGCAGCTTGGGCTGGATGTTCCATTTGACCCCGACCTCGGTGTTCTCGAATTTCTGCGGCTGCAAGATCAGTGTCCCCGGGCTCAGCGCGCTGAACTGGTCTCCGGACGCGGGCAAAAAGGAGGTGCTGTAGGCGGTGTAGACGGAAAGGTTGTCGATTGGCTTCACGATAATCGCAACGCGCGGAGAGACCTTCTCGTCGACCCTGCTGCGGTTGATGTTGGTATTGAAATCGACCGCCGACAGGTCAAAGCTGTCGTAGCGGGCGCCGAGGAAGAATTGCAGCCAGCGGGTCGCCTCGATCTGGTCTTGCACATAGCCTGAGGCGATATTCAGCCGGTATTTGCTGTTGGCGTCGCTCGGAAGGTGGGTGAACAGCACCGGTCCGAAATAAGTCGGGTTGAATGGATTGACGACGTCGAAAGCCCTGTTCCCGTTGTTGGGGAAGATGCCGGAGTCGCGCCTGGACAGGCCGGTCTCTCGACCAAATTCGGTGCCGAACGCGACGGTATGAAAGACTGGTCCCGTCGCCGTCTTGTACACGAAATCGGTTTGGTTGAAGACGTTCTCGCGGGGGGTGTCGTTCTGGTACGCGTTGAGCGACACCTGTGTAAGATCCGGCGTCACCGCGCCGCCGCCTGGACCGCCGCCCGTGCCACCGGGATAGACGTTGCGATAGCCACGGTTGTAGTCGGCGTAGAGCGTGGAGTTCTTTGCCGTCAGTCCGTTGCCGAAATCATGCTCGATCACGGCAATGCCGGTCTGCACGTCAACCCTTGCTTGGTTGTAGATTGGGCTGCCGTAGAACGTCGTCAGATCGCCATTGGGCGCGAACGGTACCGTCGGGTTGAAGCGCGTGGCGCCGCCTGGAATGCCGAGCGACGGGTTACCGCGATCCGCAAGACGCTCATCGTGGTAGTATTCGTAGCTCAGCTTGATCTTTGTGTCGTCGGTCGGCTTCAGCGTCACGGTCGGATTGAAGCCGTATCGCTCGAAGTGACCATAGTCGCGGAACGTATTGCTGTTCTCGTAGAAGGTGTTCAGCCGTACGGCGACGTTCTCGTTCACGGCTTGTCCCGCATCGAGCGACACGCGCCTGTCGTTGTAGGAGCCGGTCTGCGCCGTCGCTTGGTAAATTCTCGTGCCGTCTGCCTCCTTCAGCGTCCGGTTCACGAGACCGCCGCCGGCACCACGTCCGAAGGTCAGTGCGCTCGGCCCTTTCAGCACCTCGACGCTCTGGGCGTTGTAGAGGTCGCGGAAATACTGCACGTCGTCGCGGAAGCCATTGACATAAAAGTTCGCGCTGGAGTCCACGCCGCGAATGACAAGCTCGTCGCGATTGCCTTCGCCCTGGTGGATCGCGACCCCCGGCACATATCGCGTCACATCCGTCAGGGTCTGAAAGCCTTGGTCCTGGATGAACTCCTTGGTCAGGACGCTGACGGACTGCGGGATGTCGATCAAAGGTGTGTTCGTCTTCGTGGCGACCGACGTGCTGTTGGCATAGACGCCGACCGTGCCGGTGCGGGCATCCTGGCTCGGGCCGAAACTGGGCGCTGGGGGCGGGTTTGTGGCCGGTGCCGTTTCGTTCCGGCGTGCGGCTTGTGTCCGCCGCGTCCGTCCTGCGTTCGTGGACGTGCGCGCGGCCGGCGACCCAGGACGTCGTCGCGTCTCTGGCGGGTCGACTGTAACTGCAGGCAGAGAGGATGCTCCCCCTTGGCTCGGTGCTGTCTGCGCCTGTGCGTCCGCTGCGCCGATGGACAGACAGAACGCGACATAGCTAGCCGAGGCAAATAGCCGAAGCCTCGCCTGCGATACTCTCATCATGTTTCTCTACGCCCCAATAATCTTGTTGGCCGCGAGCTTCATGGCGCGCGGCGACCAACACTTAAACACGAGGCGAACGGTGCAATTCCACCTCCGAAATTTTGAATTGTTCGAATTTGCGCGCGCGAGGACGGCGAAGGCCACCGTTGATTGGAATGATTCTAACATGACGATAAGCACGCGTGCGCGTGAAGCCGCTTTCATAAGGGAAATCACCTAGTGCATGAAAACGGAGCCGCTCTCAGATGGACGATCAGTTGCATCCCAGCGAAAAGCAGAAGCGCTTGACCGTGATCGGCTATTCGAAAGGCGGCCCTAGATCATGATCCGATGGACGGAATCGGATCATGATCTCATCTCTTTGTTTGAGCGTGATCTCCGCGCAAACACTTCGCGTTTGGCGCGAGGGAAAACCGGTTTCCACCTTTCCGGATCATGCGCTAGCGTGCGGGCCGCAGCATCGGCGCCATAGGCGGCGAATCTCCCACGCGTATGACGCCCAGCACCTCGAAGCCGAGCCGCTGGTAAGCAGACCTGCTCGTTGGGCCTGCGATGTCCGCTTTCAAATGTACAGCGGACCGAGTGCCGGGTGAGCCGCAACGTCGCTTCTTGACGCAAAGGCGATTTGTTCCAATCCTCTTGGCGCCAAGACCGAGCTATTCGCCTCTGATCAGGTATCGTCCCACGTCGGCCGGCCGCCAAAGCGAACGACCAGGAAGTCCACAAAACTCCGTACCTTGGCCGAGAGATGTCGACCAGGCGGATACAAAGCATAGAGCGCCTGTTCCGGCGGCGGATAATGGGGCAATAAACGAACGAGGCGGCCCGATCGCAGGTCGCCGCCGACGAGGAAGGTGGGGACCAAGATGATCCCGCCGCCGGCAATGGCTGTGGAGCGCAGCACGTCGGCGTTGTTCGCAAGATACCGGCCCGAGACTGGAACGACGATCTCAGTGCCCGCGGGATCGAGGAGGCGCCATTCGCCGCGGCTCTCGAAATAGGTGTATTCCAGGCAATTGTGGTTCACGAGATCATCCGGCGTCTGCGGTACGCCATGCCGCGCGAGGTATTCCGGCGCGGCGCAGACGGCAAGCCGGATCGGTGCGATCCGCCGGGCAATCAGGCTCGAGTCACGGAGACGCCCGATGCGCACGCCGACGTCGAACTTCCCCTCCAGCAGGTCGACCACTCGGTCGTTGACGAGCATCTCAACCGAAACGTCGGGATAAAGTTTCAGGAATTCAGTCACGACGGGCGCAAGGTGGAGCAAGCCGAACGAGACGGGAGCGTTAATCCGCAAGCGCCCGCGGGGCGTCGACTGGAGTGCGCCGGCAGCACTTCTCGCTTCCTCGATCGCGGCGAGAATGCGCGTGCAGCGTTCGTAGAACCCGGTACCGATCTCGGTGAGGCTCAAACGCCGGGTTGTGCGATTAAGCAGGCGCACGCCAAGCCAGCCCTCCAACTCCTGGATCTGCTTGGTCACCGACGCCTGGGATAGCTTCATCTCCCGCGCCGCCGCCGAGAAGCTGCCGGTCCCGACCACCTTCGTGAAGACCGCCATGCTCGCCATCCGATCCATGTGCGCCTCCTGCGATTTATCACGGTTTGTGAACAATCATATGCCGATCCGCCGTCTTATTGCAGCCGGTTGTCGACAACACCTCCGCGTCACGAAGAGCAATTCAGCGGGCAAGCCGTTCCCGCGAGACCAGGAGAAAGTCGATGACCACAGCAGTGAACACCGTCGTCGTGGGCGGAGGGCAGGCGGGTCTAGCCGTCAGCTACTATCTGAACAGACGATCCCAGGACCATGTCGTCCTCGAACAGGCCGATCGGCCAGGCAACGCATGGCGCAGCCATCGCTGGGATTCTTTTGCGCTGAATACACCGCGCTGGCAGTCGCGTTTGCCCGGCGTGCAATACGCGGAAGACGATCCCGATGGATTCATGTCCCGCAATGAAGTCGTAGCGTATTTTGAAGAGTTCGCACGACGCTTGCCCGTGCGCTATGGCATGCGCGTCAAGCGGATCGAACGCGACCGAGAAAGCGGTGAATATCTCGTTGGGATCCAGGATCGCGAGCCGATCCGGGCGCGCAATGTCATCGTGGCCACTGGCCTCCATCAAACGCCGAAGATCCCGGCTCCAAGCCGCAATTTTCCATCCTACATCAGGCAGCTTCATTCCGACGCCTATCGCAATCCAGACCAGCTCATATCCGGCGCTGTGCTGGTGGTTGGAAGCGCACAATCGGGTGCCCAGATCGCCGAAGAGCTCTATGAATCGGGGCGGAAGGTCTACCTCGCGGTCGGCCGCGCCGGCCGGACGCCGCGGCGTTACCGCGGGAAAGATGCAAACTGGTGGTTCGCTCGACTCGGCCACTACGATCGCAAGGTAAGCGAACTGCCGTCGCCGCAGGCCAAATTCGGCGGCAAGCCGCACATATCGGGGACCAAGGGCGGCCATACGCTCAATCTGCATCAATTTGCACGTGATGGCGTCGGGCTGCTCGGCCGCCTCCATAGCATCGACGATGGCGTCATCAAGCTCGCGCCGGACCTGCACGACAATCTGGCCGCAGCCGACCGGGCCGAAGCGGATTTTGTGACCGCCGTGGACGACTACGTCGCCAGGACGGGAATGGTGGTGCCGGAAGAAGAACTGCCGGTTCTGCGCGATGGATTTGAGCAGCCGTTGCTATCTGAGCTCGATCTGAGGGTTGCCGGCATTACCAACGTGATCTGGGCGACAGGCTATGGCTTCGACTTCTCGATGATCAAACTGCCGGTCACCGACGGCGACGGGTATCCTCGTCAGACGCGCGGTGTCACGGCCTATCCGGGATTGTTCTTTGTCGGCCTTCCATGGCTTCACACCTCGAAGTCGGGCCTGATCTACGGTGTGAGCGAGGATGCCGCCTACATCACCGAGCAGATCGCGACCGGAGAGAATTCGACCAGCGACGCAATGGCGTCGCCGCAATCCGCGCCGCCCCGCGCGAATTCGCTTCCAGCACTGAAAAGAACAAGGCGCCGGCTGGTCAACGCGTTCTGGTCGTCGGTGTTCGCATTCGTGATCGAGGGCTTTGCGGTGCATGCCGCCGAACTTTACTCCATCGCCGCTCCTTCTACCGCCTCTTACGCGGTCGAAGCAGAGGCTGAGCCGGACGAAACGACGAGTTCGTCGAGACAGTAATCCTCCTACCCCTCATTTGCCGACGGAGTGTACAATGCAATTGAAGCTTTTCATTACAGCCGCCATGGCGGTCTTTTTCGATATTTCGATAGCCTTGCTGGCTGCGGCCGCCCAATCCGACGCACCAAAGCCGCCGCATGTCGAGTTCATCACCGTCCCCGCCGGTCAACTTCATCTTGGCATGACGGAGCAGGAAGTGATCCGCATCATGGGCGAACCAGCCCGAGTTGTAGGTTACGATTCCGGCGGGATCAGCCGGCGAAAGCTCGAGTTCTTTGGAGCGATTCCCAGCACGGTCACCCTTTCGGACGGGAAAGTGTCGCACGTCAAGTTGGACGTCTTTCAAGTCGAAAAGAGTGACCTTCCCCTGATCAGCCGAAAGGCTTGGCCGGGCATGGCGAGCACCGCCGTGCGACGCTCACTCGGAGAGCCGAGCCGCATCCGCCATTACGCCTTTTTTGGTATCAAGCTGGATCAATGGGTGTACGATATTCTTGGCGAACCGGAAGTGAGCGTATTCTTCGCCGCCGACCGGGTGATCGCCAAGACGCTCGGACGACACATTCCGCAAGACATCTTTCAGGTTCGCTTGCCTGCAGTACCTCAGCCGCGCGACTCGTTCGAGGGACCACGGGCGGGCATGGCGATTGCCGATGTCCAAGCGCTTTATGGCGAAACGAAGCTGCATGTCGACTATGTCTTTAACAGCCAGCCCGCATCGCGTATCATCGTCGAGATACGTGCAAAGGGATCGTTCGCCGCCTTCACCTTTGTAGACGATCGATTGGTCGAGTTCGAAGACTTGGGACGCCTGCCTGACGAGGTGTTTCAAGCCGGCTGAGGGATTAGATCATGATCCGATTGGACGGAATCGGATCATGATCCAGCAGATATCCCAAGATGCCCGTGCCCACTTCGCTTTTTGACCTCCGACGGATATCTCGGCCGTCAGTTTCGGCCAGATCTGCCGTGCCGGGCTCCGCATACGGCCTCTTTTGGCTGGGCGCGAGATCGTGTACCCTCCTTTGCTTAGAGCTGCCTTTCGAGACGGGATTTGCCGACGTCTCCGTTAGAGCCGAATGGGCAGCGAAAGATGCTGTCGGCAGGCATCGCACGCTCCTAAAACCGACACTCCTTTTTATGCCGGTCTCTCACTGAGCATTTGCACTGCGCACGACCGCACGGCGGTGATTGCGCTGAAACTGCTATTTCGACCCAAAGGAGAGAGCGCCATGAGACCGAATTTGGGAACGTTCGTCACAGCGCTGTTGGCGAGCACCTTCGCCACCGCGGCCTGGGCGCAAGGACTTGGCCGCGTGCACTTCGAGACCTCGTGCACGCCGCAGGCGCAAGAGAAATTCGATCGCGGCCTGGCGATGGTGCATTCGTTTTTTTATCCGGACAGAATCCAGGTTTTTACCGAAGCGGCGACCGCCGATCCGCAATGTGCCATTGCTTACTGGGGCATCGCCATAAGCAGCCGTCCCAATCCATTGATCCTGCCGCTCACCGCCACCGCTTTGAAGAGTGGATGGGAGGCGGTGGAGAAGGGCAAGGCGATCGGTGCCAAGACCGAGCGCGAGCGCGACTGGCTCGACGCGATCGAAGTCTACTACAAGGACTTTGACAAAATCGATCAGACCAAGCGCGGGCTTACCTACGAAAAGGCGATGGAAGCGCTGATGCAGAAATATCCGGATGATCCGGAGGCGGCTATTTTCTATGCGCTCGCGCTCAACGAGACGGCCCTGCACAGCGACAAGACCTTCGCCAATCAGCTCAAGGCCGGCACGATCCTTGAAACGGTCGAGGCGAAACTGCCGGAGCATCCGGGCGTGCTGCACTACCTGATCCACACCTACGATTACCCGACGCTTGCGCAGCGCGGTCTTGATGCCGCCAACAGATATGCCGAGGTCGCCCCCGCGTCTCAGCATGCCCAGCACATGCCTTCGCACACCTATTCAATGCTCGGGATGTGGACGCAATCCATCGCATCGAACACGAAATCGCTGGCGCTCGCCCAAGCGCAAGCCGCCAAGCTCTGGCCTGGGGCGGCACATCCAGGCCAGCCGCACCATCTGGATTTCATGGAGTACGCCCTGCTGCAGATGGGCCAGGAGGGGCCGGCCAAGCAGCTACGTGACGAGAGCAATGCGATAAAGAAGCTCGGGTTTGACTACCTCGCCAGCTATACCGCCCTTGCCGCGGTGCCGGCGCGCTTTGCGTTGGAACGTCAGGCATGGACGGAAGCGGCAGCGCTTGAGCCGAGAGGCAGCCAATTTCCACAGGCGGAGGCCATCACCTATTTTGCCCGCGCCATGGGATCGGCCCGCAGCGGCGACCTTGCCGCTGCCGAGCGCGAGGTTGCCAAACTTAAGGAGCTTCACGCTGCGCTGGACAACGCAAGTCAGTCCTATTGGGCGAGCCAAGTCGAAATCCAGATGTTGGCTGCATCGGCCTGGATTGCGCAAGCCAAAGGGGAGAAGGAGAGGTCGCTGAAGCTGATGCGAACGGCGGCAGACTTGGAGGATGACAGCGAAAAGCACATCGCGATGGAGAACCGGCTGTATCCGATGCGGGAATTGTTGGGTGACCTGCTGATTCAACAGCAGCAACCGGGAGCAGCGCTGACGGAGTACGAGACGTCGCTGGTGTCGGCGCCCAATCGGCTTCGCAGCTTGTACGGTGCAGCCACCGCGGCGAAGGCGATAAATCAGCCGGAGAAAGCCGCGCGCTATTTCCGGAAGCTTGCCGAGATGACGAAAGACGCGGACACGGATCGGGTGGAGATCCGCGAGGCCAAGGCATCCTTGATGCAGCAGTGAGACTAACGAGGCAGAGAATGAATAGAACGGCTGCCGCGCGCAGATGTGCGGCAGCCGACTAACCGGCATAACGACCATGATGCGATCAATCCTAATCGCCGCCGTGATGGGCGTGATGACCGCGGTGGTGGCGGCGTATCTCCTGACCACATCCGGTCGGCATGATCAGGTGAGAGCCGCTCGCGGAGACGGTGCCAAGTCCGAGGCGGCGCTCGCGGTTGACGCCTGGCCGATCTGCTCGACCATGGGATCGATGGTAGAGACTGCGGATTGGGCGGTGCTCGATCCGGATTTCGTGGCCGGGAAACGAGCGATCGTGGCGAGCGAGTGGAACGAAGCAATCAAGGCGCTTACATCAGCTGCGCTCCGTGACGCCCGCAATGCCGATATTCAGAACTACCTTGGTTACGCCTATCGGCGCCTGCGGCAGTTCGATCCGGCAATCCGGCACTATCAGCAGGCGCTGGCGTTAAATCCCCGGCACCGCAGCGCACATGAACATTTGGGTGAAGCCTACTTGACCCAAGGTGATCCTGCCAAAGCCAATGAGCATCTCGCGGCTCTCGAACGGATCTGCCTGATACAATGCAATGAATATGACGATTTGAAGCGCATCATTGCAACGTACGACAAAGTCGCGAAACGCTGATCGACCTCGATTTGTTCGCGGCCAGCAACATGGCCGAAGTGCTAAAAGAGACATTCCGTCCACGCACACAGGGGAAGCAGCCATGGCGTCGATCACGGCAATTGCCAAGGATTTCTTTGCCGCTTGCGAAACTGGAAAGGGTTGGGAGATCTGCAAGATCTACTGTGCCCCAGATGCGAGCTTCGCCGCTCAGGCCGAACCGCTTGCCGGTATCAAGACTCTTGCGGAATATACTGACTGGATGAAGGGGGTAATGACCACTTTGCCTGACGGCAGCTATCAGGTGAAATCCTTCGCGACCGATACCGAACGAAACAACGTCGCAGCCTATGCCGTCTTCTCGGGCACCCATACCGGCCCCGGTGGTCCATGTGAGCCGACCGGCAAAAAGACGAATTCGGATTACGTCTACGTGATGCAATTTACTGGCGACAAGATCAGCCATATGACGAAGATATGGCATTCAGGCTTGGCACTGAAGGAACTGGGATGGGTTTGAGCGGCCGCGTTCACGTGATCGTGCCGACTTATGAGGCTCGTTGACCAACTGCTCCAGCGTCGCTTGAGCAATGCGCGATTTGTCGATGCCACCCCGAGGGTCGAGAAACATGTTTTTTCGACCCCGTGAAGCGAGCTTGTCAAGAATTTCGCCGCGGCGCTGGGACGCAGGAAGAAGCGGCATGGTCTGTCGCGCATGCCTTCGCTGGCTCGCTTCGCGCTAACGTTGTCGCTCCACCCGCGCCCTTAAGGCTGGATACAATCGTCCGGCATTGCCGAAACAAAGACTCTGCAAATCATCCGCGTCGAACTGTGGATATCCGGCTATGTCATCGAGCGCCGGCGCAAAGCTGGACCGCGGCATCAGAGGAAAATCAAGGCCAATTAACAATTGAGAGACCGGAACGAGCTTTAGAATCGCCAATAGTTGAGCCTCGGACGTAGCGCCCGTTAAGTCATAATAGAATGAGGCAAGACCGTCCTTCACATCCTGTGGGGAAAGTTCAAGCAGTCCGGGTCCCACTCCAAACGTGTGTTCAAGTATCTGAATCCTTGACGCGAGAAATGGAATTGTGCCGCCGCCGTGTGTCGCAATGATTTTGATGTCAGAGAAGCGTTTCTTGGTGCCGGTAACGACCAAGTTCGTGACCATGCGCGTGGTATCAAACACAAATTCAAGCACGCTCGGGTTCAAGCCATTCAGCACCGGCTGTGACGCCTTCGTGAACGTGGGGTGCGCAAACAGGGTTGCGCCCCGCCGATCCAGCTCTGCGAACCAAGGATCAAATAGCCGGTCGCCGAGATACACGTCATTGATGCTTGTTGACGTCGCGACACCGTCCATTTTCAGTGTATCCAGCGCATACTCAATCTCGGCCGACGCCGCCTCAGCGTCCAAGCCGGGTATGGTGGCGAGCGCTCCGAATCTGCTTGGATATCGCGAGACAATGTCTGCCAAGGTTTCGTTTATTCGTCTCGAGATATCACGTCCATCGTTGCCCGTTGCGTAGTTGGCCGCATCCGGGATTGAGAGAATGCAAGCGGCTATGCCGTGTTCCTGCATAAAAGATAGCGCGCGTTCGACCGACCACTGAGGCATCTTGTCCGGCGAGCCGACGGGTAATTTTTTGCCAATAGGCAGAATGGGATGCGAATGAACGTCGATGATGTTTCGTAAGCTGCTCACCGAAAACCTGCCTCATCGCTGATTGCGGCTATCTGGACGAAGTATCGCCCCAACGCTGCGTCACATCGTAAAGCGTCTCGGCATATCCGCCAGTTGTCGCCGAGCACCCGATTGTATTGCTTTTGCACAAATGCTGTTGCTGAATTATTTCATTTGCTCGGACCGATCGTTTCATCGGTCATACGCCGCAAGCAAGCGATGGTGCGATTGACGAGTTTCTGACGCGCAGAACCGGATTTGTCCGTAGAGGCGCTAGCCGGTCAGGAATTTCGCCGCGGCGCTGGGGCGCAGGAAGAAGCGGCCGTGCGAGGAAGCGGCGAGCGACATGATCGCGCGGCCCGTCATGTCCGGCCTGCCGCGCGCGGCTTCGCGCAGGCTTGCCTCGCCGGCGGCGCGCTCACCCATCTCCATCAGGCAGATGCCAAGATTGGCGCGCGTTGGCGCATCATCCGGGCGCAGCGCGAGCGCGCGGCGGAAGACATCGACGGCCGCGGCGTAGTCGCCGTCCAGCACCATCACGCGCGCGAGTTGGGCCAGCACGTCGGGGCGCGCAGGCGCGGTAACCGTGGCCTGCTGCAGCAACGCACGCGCCTCGGCGCGCTTGTTGCGGCCGATATAAAGCGTCGCCAAACGAAGTTGCAGCTCGACGATTCCAGGCGCGAGCGCAAGACCTTGTTCGAGCGCGGCGATCGCCTCGTCGATCTTTTCGCCGGATGCGAGCTGGCCGGCATATTCAAGGAAAGCCGGCGGGAAGGCAGGCCGTCGCGTGATCGCCTGGCGCAGGAGAATGAGCGCGTCGTCGCGCCGGCCGGTGGCCGCGAACGCGGCGGCGAGCAGGGTCTCGGCTGCGGGGTCGTCGCCGCGACGCGAGGCCTTCTGCAGCGGAGTGATTGCCTCATCGAAGCGGTTCTGCAGCATCAGCGCGCGGCCAAGCAGCGCCGCAGCCGCCACGTTGCCGCGGTTCGCCTTGAACACCGCCGCTACCAATCGCTCGGCCTCGTCGGGCCGCTGCATCTGCAGTGCCAACGCGGCGCGTTGCAACGTCTGCTCGGCGACGCCGGGTCGTTCAGGCTTCGAAGACAAGTGAGATGTTCGCTCGTTGCAATTATATCACAAGTGCCACGCATGTCTTACACGCAAATGCGTTGTTATCAAACTGTTACATGCAGACTCCAGATTGCCGCGAACCGCAGGTTTCAGGGGACTGGTGGTGAAAGTTGAATTGTTGAGCCATGCGAGCAAGCTCGCATTGGTTGTTGCTGCGTCGTCTATCGCGTTTGGTTCTGCCTTAGCTGCAAGCTTCAGTGTGCCGCCGGACGATCCGGCGACCGCGAAGACGGTCTCAAACAATGATACCGGTTTTGTCGCGGATGGAAGCACGCTCTCGGTCATCGGGACGGCGATCACATGGACCACCGGGCTTGCTTCGCCCGGCGTGGTCATCACCAACGATGGCACGATTTCCGCGACGTCGCGCGGCATCGATACGTCCAACAGCGCGATCAGCGGCAATTTCGCGCTGATCAACAACAAGGATGCGCTGTTCACATCGTCCAACGATGCGTTCCGGATCCAGAGCGGTCTCACCAGCGGAACGGTCAAGGTCGACAATTTCGGGACCATCCAGTCGACGAACAACGGTCGCGTGTTCGACTTCAACTCGGTCACCTCGAATACAGCGGTGTTCTCGATCACGAACGAAGCCGGCGGTACGCTCAAGGCGCTCGGCAATGACGTGATGCGGATCGGTGCGGGTACCACCACCATCACCAATTCCGGATTGATCGACGCCTCCGCCCGCGCGATTCGCGCGAATACGAACCTCGACAATGTCACCTCGCTCACGATCGTCAACAATGCCGGTGCGACCATTCAGTCGGTTGACGATGCCATCCAGATCAACGGTTCCGGCAGCACCAATTCGAGCACGAGGGCATCGTTCTCGATCGACAACGCCGGCACCATCAAGTCGGCGACCGGCCAGGCGATCGACTTCGACAACCTGACCTCGACCGCTGCGACGGTCACGATCACCAACCGTGCCAGCGGCCTTATCACTTCCGATAATGCCGACGCGATGCGGCCGGGCCAGAATTTCACGGTCTACAATTACGGCCAGATCGTCGCCAATTCGGCGCCAGAGCCGACGGACCGTCCCGGCGCCGACGGCATCGACCTGCAGCTCGGGCATAGCGGCACCGTCTACAACTACGCGGGCGGCCTGATCTCCGGCGCCAAGAGCGGCACCGCTGGCGACGTCGGCAGCAACATCACAGTCTACAACGAGGCCGGCGCCACCATCATCGGCCGCGACGGCTCGGGCGTCGGGTCCGGCGGCAATGCTGTCGTCACCAACTACGGCACCATCACGGGTGCGATCGATACCACGTCGGCGCGCGGCGACGGCGACGGCATCGATGTCGACTTCGCGCTCACGCTGACGAACTACGGCACCATCCAGGGCACGGGCGCGAAAGGCGCGGATGATGGCCACCGCTTCAACAACAGCGAAGGCCTTGCGATCGGCGGCGGCACGATCCGCAACTACGGCACCATATCGGGGGCCGCTGCGGGTATCGTCGTCAATAATGATTCCAATCCCGATGGTTCGCGCAGCGGATCGGCCGCCCTTGATCTGATCAACTATGCCGGCGGCATAATTGTCGGCAACAACAGCTATGCAATCCGTTCCGAGAACAAGACCGGTACCGCCGCCGACAAGGACACCATCGTCAACTACGGCACCATCATCGGCAATGGCACGATCCCGGACCCGAACGGAACGACGCTGCTGCAGAACGGCAATCCCGATCCCGGTTCGGTCGGCACGCTCAATGGCGTGACCTATACCGGCACCGGCTCGACCCGCTTCATTCGCGGCGACGGCGCGGCGATCCAGACCGGCGAGGGCGATGACGTTCTCTCCAACTACGGCGTGATCATCGGCAACTCCGGCCGCGCCATCAGCATGGAAGGCGGCAACGACACGCTCAATCTGTACGGCGGCTCCAGCATCATCGGCCGGATCGACGGCGGCGTTGGCACCAACACCATCAACCTGTTCGGCCCGGGCTCGGGCACGCTGTCGAACGTCATCAACTTCCAGGCGTTGAACGTGCAGGGCGGCAGGTGGACCATCACCGACGCACAGACCTATCAGAACGGCACCGGCGTCTTCGCCGGCGCAACCTTGCTGGTGAACGGCGCGCTCGCCAGCGACGTGACGGTCAATAATGGTGGCACGCTCGGTGGCATCGGCAGCGTCGGGAACACCGTGGTCAGCGGCGGCGTCCTCGCTCCGGGCACGGCGACATCAGGCACGCTGACGGTGCAGGGCAGCCTCAGCTTCACGGCTGCCTCGATTTATCTCGTGCAGGTCGATGGGGCGGGCGCTGCTCGAACCAACGTCACCGGCATCGCGACACCGGGCGGGGCGGCTGTGAACGTGTCCTTGCTCGGTGCCTCCCTGCAGAAGCACTACACAATCCTGAACGCGAGCGGCGGCGTCAGCGGCACCTTCGCTTCATCAGTCACGACCAACCTGCCTTCGGTCAGCGCCGGCCTGAACTATGACGCCAACAACGTCTATCTGGACCTGGCGCTCAACTTTGCGCCCAACTCCGGCCTCAACATCAATCAGGCCAGGCTGGCGAACGTGCTGACCGGCTTCTTCAACGCCGGCGGCAGCATCCCCGTCGCTTTCGGCGGCCTAACGCCCGCTGGGTTGACGCAGGCTTCCGGCGAGACGTCGACCGGCTCGCAGCAGACCACCTTCAACGCGATGAACATGTTCATGGGGATCATGACCGATCCGTTCATCGCCGGACGCGGCGACAATGTATCTCCATCGCCGGGCGCCTCGCAGTTCGCCGATGATGATGCCGAGGGCGCGAACGCCTATGCGTCGGCGCGGAAGCGTGGATCGCGCGCCGAACGCGCTGCCTATGCCGCCGTGTACCGCAAGGCGCCACAGCCCGCGCAGGCCTTGCAACGCTGGAGCGTCTGGGCGGCCGGCTTCGGCGGCTCGCAGACGACCGACGGCAACGCCGCGCTCGGATCGAACAACACGTCCAGCCGCATCTACGGCGCGGTTGTTGGCGCCGACTACCGGATCGCGCCGAACACGCTCGTAGGCTTCACGCTCGCCGGCGGCGGCACCAATTTCTCGGTCGCCAATTCGCTCGGAAGCGGCCGCTCCGACCTGTTCCAGGCTGGCGTCTTCGCGCGCCACGACGTCGGCGCGGCTTATGTCCTGGGCGCGCTCGCCTATGGCTGGCAGGACATCACGACCGATCGCACCGTGATCGGCGCCGGCCTCGATCGATTGCACGCTGAGTTCAACGCCAATGCTTACTCGGGCCGCGTTGAAGGCGGTTATCGGCTGCCGACGCCGTGGATCGGAGCGGTCACGCCTTATGCCGCCGCACAGTTCACGACGTTCGATCTCCCGGCCTATGCCGAGCAGGTCGTGGCCGGTGTCGGTGCGTTCGCCTTGGCCTACGGCGCCAAGACCGTCACCGCGCCGCGCAGCGAATTGGGCGTGCGAACCGACGAGTCCTTCGCGATACCGGATGCGGTGCTCACCTTGCGCGGCCGCTTTGCCTGGGCGCATGATTTCAACACCGATCGCAATATCGCTGCGACCTTCCAGGCGCTGCCCGGCGCGTCCTTTGTCGTAGGCGGCGCGGCGCCAGCACATGATGCCGCGCTCACCACTGCGTCTGCCGAATTGAACTGGATGAACGGCTGGTCGGCAGCCGCGACCTTCGAGGGTGAATTTTCCGACGTCACGCGCTCCTACGCCGGCAAGGGCGTGGTGCGCTATAGCTGGTAGAAATCACGGCAGCGCCCGGCGGGAGAACCGCCGGGCGCAAGTCCAATCCAGGTTTCCAGGGAAAGCCTACAACAGGCCAAGCACAATCGCGCCGACAAAGGCGAGCGCAACATAGGCGGCGACGACGCTCAGCCGGCTGACGAGAAGACTCATAGCCATCGAGAACGCTCCCAGCGTTTGCGCCTGCCCGCATAGAACGCGCGAATTTACCAAACCGTTCCCCGCCGAAAAAGCCAGCGATGCTGTCCGTCCTGCTTGACGCGTCCGGGGCCGGTGGCGGTATGGTTAAAGATGTGTAAAAACAACGCGTTGAAGAGTCCTTAAATAAATTAGCCGAACCTGCCGCGCATGACGCGTGGAGTTCGTTTGTATCTCGTCGGCTCCGTCGTCCTCGTTTCGCTGGCAGGTTGCGGTCGCGGTTTCTTCCAGGCCGAGCGTGAACCCTGGCGGGCCGAGGCCGAAGTCGCTTGCCTGAAATCCGGAGCCGTGAAGGAAGGGCCGGACCTCGTGCGCATCGACCCGATCTCGGGTCCCGGCGCGTGCGGTGCGCAATTCCCGCTCAAGGTCGCAGCACTCGGCGAGAGTGACCAGAGTTTTGGTTTCGCCGACGATCTGCGTCCGCCGGCCGATATCGGCTCGAGCCGCAGCCAGCCGCGCTGGCCGATCGCACCGCAACCGGCGCCGCGGCCGGCTCCTTATCCGAATTCGGCCGCGGGCCAGCCCGGCTATGGTGCGCCGTCGAACGGGCCGATTTCGCTGAACGCTCCCGGCGTCGCGCCGCAGCACGACGACATCGATTTGCCGGCGGAGGGCACGCCGGAACCGCCGGGCGGTCCGGTCTATGGCGCGCCGCAAGGCTATCCGCAGCGCGACCGCGGTTCCGCACCTTATTCCCCCGCACCTTATTCCCCCGCGCCCTATTCGCCGTCGCAAGGCGCCGCCGCGCCACTGCCGCGGCTCGGGCCGGAGCGCGGCAATCCCGTCACCGCGGTCGGCCCGGTCACGCTGAAGCCGACGGCGACGCTCGCCTGTCCGATCGTCTCCGCGCTCGATCGCTGGCTTGCCGATTCCGTGCAGCCGGCAGCGACGCGCTGGTTCGGCGCGCGCGTGGTCGAGATCAAGCAGATCTCCGCCTATTCCTGCCGCGGCATGAACGGCAATCCGAGCGCGCATATTTCCGAGCACGCCTTCGGCAATGCACTCGACATCGCCGGCTTCACGCTCGCCGACGGCCGCCGCATCTCGGTGAAGGATGGCTGGCGTGGCTTGCCGGAAGAGCAGGGATTCTTGCGCGACATCCAGGGCGCGGCCTGCCAGCAGTTCAACACCGTGCTGGCGCCGGGCTCCAACCGTTTTCACTACGATCACATTCACGTTGACCTGATGCGCCGCGCCAGCCGCCGCATCATCTGCGAGCCCGCCGCCGTCTCCGGCGAGGAGATCGCCGCCCGCGCCAACTCGCGCAACCCCTATGCCTCGCGCGACCCCAATGTCACGGGCTCGCTCGGTGGCAAGAAGTCCTCTTGGTTCAGCCGCAAGCCCAAGGTCAACGAAGAAGACGAATTCACCGACGAGTAGTCTTTGCGCGCTTGTCGGAGCGATAGCAGGCCGCGACAGTGCAGGATCGCTGACATCCGGTGCTGCGCCCATCCTTTCGTTGTTTGCCGGGCGTCCGGCCCCCCGCCCGGGTGATCTACGCAGGATAGGCGATTGCGCGATGAGACAATTTGCGCAACATGAGGCATGGCGTCGCGTGTCTAAGGCGGCACGGACGCGATAAACGACAATAAAGGCCGGCAAAGGCTGCATCATATCGGGGGAGGCGGCATGGAGGTGACGCGCAGTCTGAAGCGGCGATCGCCGTGGCTTGCGCGCAGCGTCAATTCGCTCGCGGGGGCTGCGATGTTCGTTGCCCCGCTCCTTGCGCTGGTTGCGATCTGGGCTGTCGTCGTCCCGCTGTTCGATATCAATCCGCGCGTCTTCCCCTCCGTCGGCGCGGTCGGTACTGCCGCGATGGAGTCCATCCGCGACGGCACGCTGTTTGCCCATATCGGCGCGAGCCTGCTGCGCGTCGGCCTCGGCACGCTGATCGGCGTCGTCACCGCCGTTCCGCTCGGGATTGCGATGGGCGTGAGTCCCACGGTCGCCGCGTTCCTGACGCCGCTGTTCCGCTTCTTCTCCGTGCTTGCCGGCATCGCCTGGATTCCGATCGCCACGCTCTGGTTCGGCTATGGCTTCGGCGCCATCGTCTTCGTGATCTTCAATGCCGTGTTCTTCGTTGTCGCCTACAACACGCTGCTCGGCGTCAAGACCATCCCGCACACGCTGCGCAACGCCGCAAGCTCGCTCGGCGCCGGCCGCTGGGCCTTGCTGACGGAAGTGCTGTTGCCGGGCGCGCTGCCGAACATAGTCACCGGCGTCCGCACCGGGCTCGGCTTTGCCTGGCGCGGCCTGATCGCGGCCGAGATGATCGCGACCAATGTCGGGCTCGGCTACATGCTGTTCGTCGCCCGCGATTTCTACCGCACCGAAGTCATCGTGTTCGGTATGATCGTGATCGGCGTGCTGTGGCTCCTGATCGACCGTCTGCTGCTGGTCCCGCTGGAGCGCGCGACCATCGAGCGCTGGGGCATGGTGAGGCGCGCATGAATGTTCTCTTCCAGTTCTGGAGCGGTTACGCGCGATTGACCCGACGCTGGCCGGCGCTTGCGGCCATCATCCCGTTCATTCCGGTGGTGGCACTGTGGAGCGCGGTCGCCGCCGCCGGAATTTTCCCGCGCGCGTTCTTCCCCGGCCCGGTCGATGTCGTGAACTCCTTCGTGACGCTGACCTACAAGGGGATCCTGCCTGATTATCTCGGCGACAGCCTGATCCGCCTGTTCACCGGCGCCGCCGTCGGCATGACGCTCGGCATTCCCTTGGGCGTGTTGATCGGCACCAGCCGCTGGGCGCATCGCATCTGCTGGCCGATCCTTTTGTTCTTCCAGGCGATCGGCGACATCGCCTGGCTGCCGATCCTTTTGATCTGGTTCGGTTTCGGGCTCACGACGATGACTTTCGTTATCGTCTATACCGTGCTGTTCCCGGTGGTGCTCAACACCGTGCTCGGCGTCGAATCCGTGCCGCGCGATCTCGCGCGCGCCGCCCGCAGCTTAGGGGCCTCGCCGGCGCGCGTGCTCTGGGAGGTGACGCTGCCCGGCGCGCTGCCCAACATCATCACCGGCCTGCGCAACGGTCTCGGCTATGGCTGGCGCGCCCTGATCGCGGTGGAGATGATCGTCGGCACCAGCGGCATCGGCTTCATGATGTTCGATGCGCGCCGCTCCGGCTCCACCGTCGAGATCCTGCTCGGCATGATCATTCTCGGATTGCTCTGGTACATCGTGGATGCCTGGATCCTCGCGCCGCTCGAGCGCGCGACCGGCCAGCGCTGGGGATTGGTGACATCATGAAGACGCTCTCGCTCAAGAACCTCGCAAAAACCTATTTCGATCCGTATGCCGGCTCGCATGTCAACGCCGTCCACGACGTCTCGATCGACGTCGAGCAGGGCGAATTCGTCTCGGTGGTCGGCCCGTCCGGCTGCGGCAAGACCACGATCCTCAACATGATCGCGGGCTTCATTCCCTATACCGGCGGCGAGATCCTGCTCGACGGCAAGCCGGTCAAGGGACCGGGCCCCGAGCGCGGTGTCGTGTTCCAGTCGTTTGCGCTGTTTCCGTGGAAGACTGTGCTCGACAATGTCGGCTTCGGCCCGAAGATGCGCGGCGTGCCGAAGGCCGAGCGCGACCGCATCGCGCGCGAATATCTCGTGCTTGCCGGCCTCTCGCATGCGGCGCACCGCTACCCCAATGAATTGTCCGGCGGCATGCAGCAGCGCGTCGGCGTGGTACGCGCGCTCGCCAACAATCCGGATGTGCTGCTGATGGACGAGCCCTTCGCCAGCGTCGATGCGCAGACGCGCATGACGCTGCAGGAAGAGCTGACGCGGATCTGGCAGGAGCGCAGGCCCACCGTGCTGTTCATCACCCATGACGTGGCGGAGGCGGTATTCCTCGCCAACCGCGTCGTCGTGCTTTCGAAGGGGCGCGTCCTCGACCAGATCGGGATCGACCTGCCGCGGCCGCGGGTCTGGGACGATCTGGTCAAGGACGACAAGTTCAAACAGCTCTCCGCGCGTGTGCTGCAGATGGTGCGCGCCGCATGAGCCTCGTCGCGCAAGCCTTCCGTTCGACCAAGGGCCGCATCGTGCTCGGCGTCATCGCCGCCTGGGCCGGCTTTCAGCTTTGGCTGACCTTAGCTGCGCCGGGCAAGATCTCGCCGGAGCTCGCCGGCACGTCCGAGAAGGTCAATGTGCAGATCGAGCTGCCGTTCACCCCCGAGCGCTTCCACGTGCTCGCATTCCAGCAATATGGACGCGTCTCGGGCACCGACGAGCATTCGATTGAATTACGTGGCGTCAAACGAACGGACCTCAACGCCGTCGCTCGGCCGTACTGGGTGACGGCGGTGGGGCCGATAAAACCGGGAGGGTAGGAGAATGAAACGATTATTGCTGCTCGCGCTGGCGTTCGCGCTGGCGTGGACGCCGTCGGGCGCACAGACGCTGACCAAGCTGAAGGCCGGCATGGTCACCGGCATCGACCAGATCGGATTGCCGATCGCGCTCGAGCGCGGCTTCTTCGAGAAATACGGCCTCGACGTCACCATCGCGCGGGCCTATGCCACCGGCGTCGATGCTCTCAACGCGCTGCAGGCCGGCGAGAGCGAGATCGTGCAGGTCGGCGTGCCCATGATCGGTGCGGTGCTGCGCGGCATGGATCTGGTTGCGCTCGGCAATTACAGCGGCAACGCCACCAAGGCCGGCTCGGATGCGACGATGGCGATCGTCGCGCGCGAAGGCTCAGGGATCGTCAAGGGCGACCTTGCGAGCCTGAAGGGCAAGAAGATCGCGGCGTCCTTCGGCACCATCAACCACCTCTATATCCTCGCCATCCTGGAGAAGGCTGGGCTGAAGCCTGAGGAGGTCACGCTGGTGAACACGCCGCCGCCGGACATGACGGTCGCGTTGCTCGCCAAGGGCATCGACGCCTTCTCCGGCTGGGATCCGTGGCCGATCGTGGCGGGCAAAGATGTGCCCGGTGCAGTCGAGATCATCCGCGGCGGAGACGTGATCTCGTATCTCGGCTTCAACGTCGGCTTACGCCCATGGGTGCTGGCCAACGCCGACACCATCGAGAAATTCCTCGCTGCGGTCTCCGAAGCCGACCAGTGGATGCGCAAGAACCCGAAGCAGGCGGCACAGGTCGCCACCCGCTGGATCCCCGGCCTCAAGCAGGAAATCGCCGAAGCCGCGATGCAGTTCAACATCCAGCAGGCGGACCGTCGTCTCTCGGCGAACAATTATCGCGCGCTCTACAGTGCGGAGGATCGTCTGTCGCGGCTCGGGATCATCAAGGCGACCTTCGACGTCAACAAGCATATCGAGCCGAAATACATCCTGAAGGTGATGAAGGATCACCCCGAACTTTTCTCCGACCTGCCGCCAATCCCGGAAGCCGTGGCGATCGGTCCGGGCTACGTGTTCAAGCCGTAAAGGTATCTCCGATGTCATTCCGGGCTCGATGCTTCGCATCGCCCCGGACTGACAGCTCTCGGTGATTGCGAACAGGGACGACTGAGAGAGTGGCGACCGCAGTCTATCTCCTCACCCTGAGGAGGCCGCCAACGGGTCCGCGCGAAGCGCGGCCCGATGACAGGCTCCGCGGCCGTCTCGAAGGGCGAGGCCACAGGCGGGGCCTCATGGGTTCGAGACGCGCTGCGCGCTCCTCACCATGAGGGGCAACACCGGCATCGGCCTCTCACGCCGCTTTCCGATACGCCGCCAGGAACACCTTTGTCGCGCTGTCCACCACCGTGGCGATCTGGTCGGGCGATGGCGAGGGCTTGGCCTGGAAGATGAAAGCCTGGAACAGCGTCGCCTGGCACATCTGCATGAACTGCCAGGCGGCGAGCTCGAAATTGTCGATCGCGAGCTCGCCGTGTTCGGCGCGAGCTTCGAGATAGGTCGCAAAGCGCTTGACGTTGCTCGCGATCACCTGTTCGTAGAACCGGCTGCCGACCTCAGGCATCCGTTCGGCGATCGCCATCACCGTGCGGATCGCCGAGCCGCCCCCGGGGCGGCACAGCAGAGCGATGTAGGCGCGTCCGAATTCAGGCAGGGTGATATCGACGTCGCGCTCAGGATCGAAGTTGAAGGCAGTCTTGCTCTGCTCGATCTTCTCTTCCTCGACGATCGCCTCGAACAGCCGGCACTTGTCGTCGAAGTAGACGTAAAGCGTGCCCTTGGAGACCCCGGCGGCGCGGGCGATCTCGCCCATGCTGGCGCCGTCGAAACCCAATTCCAGAAACACCTTGCGGGCACCATCGAGAATCTGCCGCCGCTTCGAGGAGTCCTCCTCGGCAACGATCTGAAGAGGAGATGTCTGGCTTGCAACCATTGGTTTAGCCTCTCGGAGAACATTTCCATCCGGGGTACTGTCCGGAAGCGATTTTCTCCTTAGGGTTCCTCCAAGCTGATGTAGCTTGACCGAACCGTTCGGTCAATGATGGATGTAAAGACACGATGCCGCACCGGCCGCAGGGCCTCGCTTGCGTCGTGACGGGGTAAATGAGGAGTCCGGCTATGGCCGCGGCGAGAGATCAGGCTGCACGCGTCGTTCGCTCCGAGCCGGAGGTCGAGGGCGAGTCCGTGCGCAACACATCAGCTCAGCCAGCAGAGCAGCTTCGTGGCCCCGCTGCTGAAGAAGCCAAGCGCCGGCCTTCCGAAACGCCGGCCGCGCCTGCACCGGAGCAGCCGGCAGCGCCAGCCGGCGCCGCGCCAAAACCCGCCAAGCGCAGATTCGTCATGATGGGTGTGCTCGGCCTGCTCGCGCTCGCCGCCGTCGGCTACGGCGTCTACTGGTTCGTGGCCGGCCGCTTCTACATCTCGACCGACGACGCCTATGTGCGCGCCAACAACTCGATGCTCGGCGCGCGTGTCTCCGGCCATCTGGCGGCGATCCTGCCTGCCGACAACTCGATCGTGCGCGCCGGCGAAGTGATCTTCCGGATCGACGACGGCGACTACCGGATCGCGGTCGACGCGGCGCGCAGCAAGATCGCCACCCAGCAGGCGACGATCGAGCGTATCGGCCGCCAGGTCACCGCGCTGGAAAGCGCGGTTGAGCAGGCGCAGGCACAGCTCGCGTCCTCCGAAGCGAACCTGAAGCGCGCCGGCCTCGATTTCGACC
This sequence comes from Bradyrhizobium sp. 31Argb, assembly GCF_043638955.1. Classification (NCBI taxonomy): domain Bacteria; kingdom Pseudomonadati; phylum Pseudomonadota; class Alphaproteobacteria; order Hyphomicrobiales; family Nitrobacteraceae; genus Bradyrhizobium; species Bradyrhizobium sp. 31Argb. Next base: position 23,769 of record NZ_JBEGDB010000101.1, read on the forward strand.
GCCAGCAGGCGCTGAGCACCAAGGGCTTTGCTTCGCGCGCCACCTTCGAAGTCTCGGAGGCAAGCCGCGACCAGGGCGTTGCCGCGGTGAAGTCGGCGCAGGCTGCCTATGACGCTGCGCGCGACAATGTCGAGGTGACCAAGGCGCAGCAGAACGAGGCCCGCGCCACGCTCGCCGAACTGCAGACCCAGCTCGCCAAGGCCGAGCGTGACCTCGATTTCGCCACGGTGCGCGCGCCGGTCGACGGCACCTTCTCCAACCGTCTCGTCAATGTCGGCGACTTCATCCAGGTCGGCCAGCGGCTCGGCAATGTGGTACCGCTCGACGATGTCTTCATCGACGCCAATTATAAAGAGACCCAGCTCAAGCGCGTCCGCCCGGGCCAGCCGGTGACGATCTCGGTCGACGCCTACGGCCACCGCAAGTTCAAGGGCGTGGTTGACAGCATTTCACCGGCCGCAGGCTCGGTGTTCACCTTGCTGCCGCCGGACAACGCCACCGGCAATTTCACCAAGATCGTGCAGCGGCTGCCGGTCCGCATCCGCGTGCCGAAGAGTGTTGCACGGCAGAACCTGCTGCGCGCGGGCATGTCGGTCTACACCACCGTGGATACAAGCGAGGGCGCTGTGGATGCGGACAATGATGCCGATCTCGACGCACCGATGATGATTCATCCGCAGTGATAGTTTGAGTCCGGAAGAAAATCCCGGGCGCAGGTGAGCAGATATGGCCGACGCCACCACCGCTTCGCCGAACATGATGAACGCCGCGGCCGCCACCGAGCGCATCGAGCCGAAGCGGGTGGTCGCCTTCATCATCATGGTGTTCGGGATGTTCATGTCGATCCTGGACATCCAGATCGTCTCGGCATCGCTCTCGGACATCCAGGCCGGCCTCTCGGCGAGTTCGAGCGAAGTATCCTGGGTGCAGACCGCCTATCTGATCGCCGAGGTCATCGCCATTCCCTTGTCGGGCTTCCTGTCGCGCGCGCTCGGCACGCGGCTGCTGTTTGCGATTTCGGCCTTCGGCTTCACCGTCTCGAGCTTCCTGTGCGGTTTTGCCACCTCGATCGAGCAGATGATCCTCTGGCGCGCGCTGCAGGGATTTCTGGGCGCCGGCATGATCCCGACCGTGTTCGCTTCGGCCTACACGATCTTTCCGCGCTCGAAGTTCCACATCGTGGCGCCGATCATCGGACTGGTGGCGACGCTGGCGCCGACTGTCGGTCCCACGGTGGGCGGCTACATCACGGACCTGATGTCGTGGCACTGGCTGTTCTTCATCAACATCGTGCCCGGCATCGGCATCACCATCGGCGTGCTCGCGCTGATCGATTTCGACCAGCCGAATTTCGCGCTGCTCGAGCGCTTCGACTGGTGGGGCCTCCTGTTCATGGCGGGTTTCCTCGGCTCACTGGAATATGTGCTGGAGGAGGGGCCTCAGTATGAGTGGCTGCAGGACACGTCGGTTGCGTTCTTCGCCACAGTCTGCTTCGTGTCCGCGATCGCTTTCTTCTGGCGTGTATTCTCCGTCGATGAGCCGATCGTCGATCTCAGGACGTTCGGCAACCGCAATTTCGCGATCGGGTGCGTGCTGCAGTTCTGCATCGGCATCGGCCTCTACGGCCTGACCTATATCTGTCCGCGCTATCTCGCGGAGGTCCGCGGCTACAGCGCGCTGATGATCGGCGAGACCATGTTCGTCTCCGGCATCACGATGTTCCTGATGGCGCCGGTCGTCGGGAAGCTGATGCAGAAGGTCGACCTGCGCTACATCATTGCCTTCGGCCTCGTTACCTTCGCGCTTGGCTCCTGGCAGATGACCTGGATCACCCGCGACTATGACTTCTACGAACTCTTGGTGCCGCAGATCCTGCGCGGCATCGGCATGATGTGCGCGATGGTGCCGACCAACAACATCGCGCTCGGCACGCTGGCGCCGCATCTGGTCAAGAACGCTTCCGGCCTGTTCAACCTGATGCGGAACCTCGGCGGCGCGGTGGGATTGGCTGTCATCAACCAGGTGCTGAACGACCGCACCGACCTGCACATCTCGCGTCTGCACGATCGGGTGCATTGGGGCAATGCGACGGCGGTCGAGACGCTCAACATGTTCACGGAGCGCATGCAGGGCATGGGCGATGCTGCAATGATGGCGCTGAAGCAATTGTCGCAGATCGTGCACCGTCAGGCCGCGGTGATGGGCTATGGCGACGCCTTCTTCATGCTGACCGTGTTCTATGTCGGCCTCAGTTTTCTGGTCCTGCTGCTGAACAAGCCGTCGGCGGCGGCACCTGGCGGCGGCGGACACTAGGCCGTGTGGACTCTTGGGATTCTCAAATCAGATTGAACGTGATTCAAGGCTTTCTTTTAGGAGGAAGCCTT
>NZ_JBEGDB010000102.1:0-26013 GCF_043638955.1 Bradyrhizobium sp. 31Argb
GGTCCTACCCCCGTGCTTTTTGTTGCACGGGACCCACGGGTGCAACCAGCACCCGGCTTTCCCTGCGCCCTCTGTCTTCGAGGAGGGTGGAAAGTGAAGGAAAGCTCGGGCGCATCGCGCCGCGAGAATGCAGACTCACACCCCTCGGCTGTTTGAAAATTGAATCATAACTCGCGGCGAAGCGGTAGGGTGGGCAAAGCGTAGCGTGCCCACCATTGCGGGCGGTGCACTTGATGGTGGGCACGCTACGCTTTGCCCACCCTACAAGTTCGCCGGCCTCACGTCGCCGCGTGCTTCTTCGCCTTCGGCTTGCCGGGCTTCGGCTGCGGCGCGGGCACGTCAATGCGCTCGATCGACGACAGGCGGCCGGAGGTGAACGTGTAGATGCCGGCGCGCGGCCCGTGCGTATAAGTGACGACGGCGACGCGATCGCCGCGTTCATTTTTGGAAAGACCGACATTGTCGGGCGCGCCGATGCCGCGGACCACATCGCACTCGGTGTGTCCGAGCGCGACCGTCCCGGTACTCTGCGGCGGTGGTGCGCCACCCGCGCCGTCCGCGAGCGCATTGGCATTCGCAGGCCCCGCCGGCGCCATGCCCGGGCATCCGCCCTCGGCGCTGACCATGTCCTCTGCGGTGACCGGCTTGGTCGGCGTCAGCGGCGGGGTCTCGATCGAAATGTTGCGGATGAACACCCGGCCAGGCCGCGAGAACCACTCGGCATCCCTCGAGAAAATATCCGAGCCCCCGAAAATATTCGAGCCGCCGGAACAGCCGGAGATGACTGGCGCAAGCAGCAGCAGGGCCACCAGCGGTTTCCGAATAAGTGTTCCATCTCGCACGATCGATTGGGCTCCCGTCTCTACCCTCTTGTCCCGCCGCGCTTTTTTGCGCGAAGCGATACCCCAAGCCTTACGCGCGGCGCGCGCCTTTGCCCTAAAATGTTTGTCCGAGCATCCCTTTGCGGCATGACCGTGGCTGGGCGCCGACTCCGGGACACAAAGTGCAAATTATCATTAATTCCGCAACCTTCTATTGCCGGCGCTGCCAGCGGCCCCGCTCATCGGTCTGCCAATAGGTCACATCGAATCCGCGCGCCTTGCAGGCGGTCCAGCTCGCACGCGCCGCCGCCACGGCTTCGGCGTCGTCGCCGTTGAACACCAGCACCAGCCGCTCATAGCTGCCGCTATCTTCGGGCATCGCCGCGTTGTCGACCAGGAAGCGCACATTGGCGCGGTTCGGATTACCGTCGTCGATCGAAAGGATGATCGGCTGATCCGATGCATCGGCAACACGCCAGGTGGCATGCGGCAGGAAGGAATCGTCGCTGTAGGTCCATAAGTGCGCGTCGAGCGCCTCGGCGCGCTCCGGTGACGTCGATTGCACGACCACGCGCCAGCCGCGCTCCAGCGATTTCTCGAGCAGCGGCGGCAGCACGCTCTCCAGCGACATCCCCTGCAGATGGTAGAACAGGACCTCGGTCATATCAGGCTATTTCTTGGCCTCGTAGTAGTCCGCGACCAGGCGTTCCAGCAGGCGAACGCCATAGCCCGAGCCCCAGCTCTGGTTGATGTCGGTTTTTGGCGCGCCCATCGCGGTTCCCGCGATATCGAGGTGCGCCCAGGGCGTGCCGTCGACGAAACGTTGCAGGAACTGCGCCGCGGTGATCGAGCCGCCATGGCGGCCGCCGGTATTCTTCATGTCGGCGAACTGCGAATCGATCAGCTTGTCGTATTCGGAGCCGAGCGGCATGCGCCACACCCGCTCGCCGGTCTCCTGCCCGACCTTGATAAGCCGATCGGCCAGCTCGTCATTATTGGAGAACAGGCCGGCATGCTCGGTGCCGAGCGCGACCATGATCGCTCCGGTCAGCGTCGCGAGATCAACCATGAACTTCGGCTTGAATTTCTTCGCCACATACCAGAGCACGTCGGCAAGCACGAGCCGGCCTTCGGCGTCGGTGTTGATGATCTCGATGGTCTGGCCCGACATCGACTTGACGATATCGCCGGGACGCTGCGCGTTGCCGTCGGGCATGTTCTCGACAAGGCCGATGGCGCCGACCGCGTTGACCTTGGCTTTGCGCGCGGCCAGCGCATGCATCAGCCCGACCACGCAGGCCGCGCCGCCCATGTCGCCCTTCATGTCCTCCATGCTTCCGGCCGGCTTGATCGAGATACCGCCGGTGTCGAAGCAGACGCCCTTGCCGACGAAAGCCACCGGTTGCTCGCTCTTCTTGCCGCCGTTCCAGCGCATGATCACCACGCGGCCTGGCCGCGCCGAACCCTGCGCGACGCCGAGCAGCGCGCCCATTCCGAGCTTGGTCATCGCCTTGACGTCGAGCACTTCGACGTCGACGCCGATCTTGCGGAGTTGGCTGGCGCGGCGTGCGAACTCCTCCGGATAGAGCACGTTCGGCGGCTCGTTCACGAGGTCGCGCGCAATGACGACGCCCTCGACAATGGAGGCATCAGGCGCAAACGCCTTCCTCGCGGCGGCGACATCGTCGACCGCGATCGAGACATCGGCGCGCACCTGCTCGTTCTCGCCGTCCTTCTTCTTGGTCTTGTAGCGATCGAATTTATAGGCCCGGAGCCGGATACCGGAGGCGATCGCCGCCGCCTGCTCCGCCTTCATCGCGCCCTCGGGCAACTCGGCCATCACTGTGACGGTATCGGTCGCCACGTTCAGCTTGCCGGCAGCGACGCCACCGAATTTGAGAAAATCCTTCTCCTTTAGCGCCGACGCCTTGCCGGTTCCGACAACGATCAGGCGCTCGACCTTGATTCCCTCCGGCGCCAGGATGTCGAGAATCGCGCCGCTCTTGCCCTTGAACTGGTTGGCCGCGGCCGCCCGCTTGACCGTCTCCGCCGCCTTCCCAAGCGCCTTGTCGGTCGCCGCGCCGAACTTCAGTGCCTCGTCGCAAAACACCACCATCAGGCCCCTGACGGGCGCGGAAAACGGGACAAAGCCGACCTTTACGGCGTCGGACATAGGCAAATTCCTCCAGAATCAGAGCTGTCGCAGGCAGGAGCCGGCTGGCGTGGGTAGTAGGTGGAATGTCGGTTCGCGGCCGTCCAGATCGGTCAGCCCCGGGGTTGATCAACACTATGGCCTGCCAGCCGCCGCACTGCCAAGCGCGGCGTGGCTGGAACGCCACAAAGGGGAATAATTAACCATATGGAAGACGTGCCTTGGCTCAGCCATTTTGTTGACGGATCAAAGGGATGGTAATGAGAGAGTGACGGCTGGACGGATAAGCGGCACGGCCAAAAGGGGAGCCCTTGGAAGGGATTGGTCGGGAAGCCGTGCGTTTTGGCGTGCCAAGTGGGATCTTGCGGTAACGGGATGGGGTCGATTGACAGGTATATTTTCCGCACGACGCTCGCGTCGTTTGCGGTAGTCCTGATCAGCCTCACCGGCGTGATCTGGATTACTCAGGCGTTGCGCGGCATCGACCTGATGACCAGCCAGGGTCAGACCATCATCACCTTCCTCGGCATCACTAGCCTGGTGATTCCGGCACTCGTCCTGATCATCGCGCCGATCGCGCTGATGATCGCGGTCTCGCACACGCTGAACAAGCTCGCGACCGATTCCGAGATCATCGTGATGAACGCCGCGGGCTTTTCGCCATTCCGGCTGTTCCGTCCCTTCTTCTATGCCACCTGCGTGGTCGCCGCGCTGGTCGCCTTCATCGGCGCCTATCTCGCGCCCGACGGCATGCGGCGCATCAAGCAATGGGACGCGGAGATCACCGCCGACGTACTCACCAACATCCTCCAGCCGGGCCGCTTCGCCCAGCTCGACCAGAACCTGACGATTCGGATTCGTGAACGCCTGCCGGGCGGCGTGCTCGGCGGCATCTTTGTCGACGATCGCCGCGATCCCAAGGAGCGCGTCACGATCATCGCCGACCATGGCACGGTGCTGAAGAACGAGAATGGTTCGTATCTGGTGCTGGAGGACGGCAATCTGCAGCGATTCGAAGCCGGCAAGCGCGACCCTGCCCTCGTCGCCTTCGGCCGCTACGCGTTCGACATGTCGAAATTCTCCAACCAGCGCGACGTCACGCTGGGGATTCGCGAGCGATATCTGTGGGAATTGATCTGGCCCGCGGCTGATGATCCGACCTTTGATCAACTATCCGGCCAGTTCCGCGCCGAATTGCACGACCGCTTCATGGCGCCGATCTATCCGTTCGCATTTGCCGCACTCACATTCGCCTTTCTGGGCGCGCCGCGCACGACGCGCCAGAGTCGCAATTTCTCGATCGGCGGCTCGGTTCTCGCGGTGCTTGGCCTGCGCATGGCTGGATTCGCCTGCTCGGTGATGGCGGTGAAATCGTCGCTTGCGGTCGGCGCACAATATCTGATGCTGCTCGCTGGCATCGGCGTCGGGCTCTGGATGATCATCGGCGGCGTGGTGGTGGAGCCGCCGCCCGGATTGATCGAGGCCATCAACAAGTCGAATGCGCGGATCGCCCGCCTGTTCGGAAGGCCGGCCACCGCATGAGCATGGTCACCAACACACTCGGGCGCTATTTCGCCGGCCGCTTCGTGATCTCGGCCGTCGGCGTGTTCGTCGGCATCTTCGTGCTGCTCGTCCTCGTCGACTACATCGAGATGGTGCGCAAGACCTCCGGACTGGTCACGGCCTCCGCGATCACGGTCGCCGAGACCTCGCTGTTCCGCGTCCCGCAGCTACTCGAGAAGCTGATGCCGTTCTGCGTGCTGATCGGGGCCATGACCTGCTATCTCGCGCTGTCGCGCCGGCTCGAGCTCGTGGTCGCGCGCGCCGCCGGCGTTTCGGCCTGGCAGTTCATCTCCCCCGCGCTGGCGAGCGCGATCGTGCTGGGGATCGCGGCGACCACCGCTTACAATCCGATGTCGGCAAACCTGCGCGAGCTCTCCAAGCAGATGGAAGCTGAGCTGTTCGGCTCGGCGCCCGGCGGCGGCATCCAGGACGCCTCTGGCTTCTGGCTCAACCAGGTCAACAGCGATGGCCAGTCGATCATCAACGCCGCCCGCAGCGAACAGCAGGGCGTGCGCCTGACCGGGCTGACCGTATTCCGATTCGACACCAGCCTGCAGTTCAAGGAGCGAATCGAAGCTCGCGAAGCCTCGCTCGAAGAGGGCCGCTGGGTGTTCAAAGGAGTACGTCGATACTCCCTCGACAAGCCTCCGATCGACCAGGAGAGCTTCTACCTGGCCACGACGCTGACCCCGGCCCAGGTCCGCAACAGCTTTTCCACCCCGGAAACTGTGTCGTTTTGGCAACTACCGAACTACATCCGCTCGTCGGAGAGCTCGGGCTTCGCGACCGCCGGCTACCGGCTGCAGTATCACAAGCTCATTGCACAGCCGTTTTTGCTGGCTGCGATGGTGCTTTTGGCCGCTTCGGTCAGTTTGCGCTTCTTCCGGTTCGGCGGCGTGCAAAAGATGGTTTTAAGTGGCGTGGGTGCGGGCTTTCTGCTCTACGTGCTTTCGAAAGTAACTGAAGATTTGAGCAAGGCTGAGTTGATGCATCCCATCGCTGCGGCGTGGTTGCCTGTGTGCGTGGGTGGCCTCACCGGTTTCTTGGCCTTGCTATATCAGGAGGACGGGTAGTGGCCGTTGTCGCCGCCCGCCAGTTGGAGTCGCCTGCGTTCAGGCGGCGCAGTACCGTGCGCCGTCAGCGGACTCGCTTGGCCGGCTTCCTACTAACCTTGACCGTTGGATTCATTCTTACGGCGACGATCGGCGCTGGCCTGACGACGCCCGCCGCCGCGCAGAGCTTCACCTACAATCCGCGGCCGCCGAAACCGACTCCGGCCCCGCCCCGGAATGACGGGCAGATGCTTGTGCAGGCGACCGAAGTCGATTACGACTACAACAATCAGCGCGTCTCCGCGGTCGGCAACGTGCAGATGTTCTACAACGGCACCAGCGTCGAGGCCGACAAGGTCATCTACGACCAGAAGACCAAGCGTCTGCATGCCGAGGGCAACATCCGCTTCACGGATGCGCAGGGCAAGATCACCTACGCCAACATCATGGATCTCAGCGACGATTACCGGGATGGTTTCGTCGATTCGCTGCGCGTCGACACCGAGGATCAGACGCGCATGGCGGCGACCCGTGCCGACCGCTCCGCTGGCAACTACACGGTGTTCGAGAACGGCGTCTATACGGCCTGCGCGCCGTGCAAGGACGACCCGAAGAAGCCGCCGCTATGGCAGGTCAAGGGCGCCCGCATCATCCATAACCAGACCGAGAAGATGCTCTATTTCGAGAACGCCCAGCTCGAATTCTTCGGCGTTCCGTTGGCGTACATGCCCTACTTCTCGACTCCGGACCCGACGGTGAAGCGCAAGAGCGGCTTCCTGATGGCGAGCCCCAGCCAGGCGACGGCCTATGGCTACGGCGTCGAGATCCCCTATTATTTCGCGCTCGCGCCCGACTATGACGCGACGTTCAACCCGCGCTTTACGACGCGCCAGGGCGTCCTGTTGCAGGGTGAATTCCGCCAGCGCCTGCTGGACGGCTCCTACTCGATCCGCGCCTATGGCATCGACCAGCTCGACCCCGGCGCCTTCGCCAACCAGCCGGGCGACCGCCAGTTCCGCGGCGGCATCGATACCAGGGGCCAGTTCGCGATCAACGACAAGTGGGTCTGGGGCTGGGACGGCGTACTCCTCTCCGACTACTTCTTCTTCCAGGACTATCGGCTTGGCCAGTACCGGGACCCCTACGCGTCGTTCCTGAGCCTGCCGACGGAAGCGATCTCGCAGCTCTACTTGACCGGCGTCGGCAATCGCAGCTTCTTCGATGCGCGCACGATCTATTACCTGAGCTACTCTGGCAACCAGAGCCAGGTGCCAGTGGTCCATCCGGTGATCGACTATAACAATGTGATCAACAGCCCGATCTTCGGCGGCGAGTTCGGCTACAAGGTGAACTTCACCAGCCTGACGCGCGACCAGGCGGTCTTCGACCCGATCACGACGCTCGCCAACACCGCCGGCCTGTGCACCACGGCATCCGCCGATCCGCTGGCCCGGATGCCCTCGCAGTGCCTGCTGCGCGGCTTCCCCGGCACCTACACGCGCCTGACGGCCGAAGCTCAATGGCGGCGATCGTACACCGACCCGATCGGCCAGATCTGGACACCGTTCGCGATCCTTCGCGCCGACGCGATCGATGCCTCGATCTCGAACCAGCCTGGTGTCTCGAACTTCCTTCCCGTCGGCGAGACGCAGGCGCTGCGCGCGATGCCGACCATCGGCCTTGAATATCGGTACCCGTTCATCAACGTGCAGCCGTGGGGCACCACCACGCTCGAGCCGATGGCGCAGGTCATCATCCGCCCGAACGAGACCTATGCCGGCAAGCTGCCGAACGAGGACGCGCAGAGCCTCGTGTTCGACACCAGCAACCTGTTCTCCGTCGACAAGTTCTCCGGCTACGACCGTGTCGAGGGCGGCGGCCGTGCCAACGTCGGCGTGCAGGCGACCACCCAGTTCGATCGGGGCGGTGCCGTCAAGGTGCTGTTCGGACAGTCCTACCAGTTGTTCGGCCTGAACTCGTTCGCGGTCGCCGATGCGACCAATACCGGCCTCGATTCGGGCCTGCAGCATGCCGCATCCGACTATGTCGGCAGCGTCAGCTATTCGCCCAACCGGACCTACACGTTCAGCGTCCGCTCGCGGATGGACGAGGCGACCTGGAACATCAACCGCTTCGAGGCCGAGGGACGCGCAAACTTCGATCGTTGGTCGGTCAGCCTGCTCTACGGCAACTACGCGGCCCAACCGGAACTCGGCTATCTCACCCGTCGCGAAGGCATCCTGACCAGCGCCTCGGTCAAGGTCGCCTCGAACTGGGTGGTGTCCGGCTCGGCGCGTTGGGACCTTGAAGCGAACAAGATCAACCAGTACGTCATCGGCGCCGGCTATGTGGACGACTGTTTCGTGCTGGCCGCAAACATTGTCAGGTCATACAACTACTCCACCCCCTCGTCGCCGCCAATCCTCAGCACCACGTACATGTTCCAAATCGGGCTGCGGACGATCGCGACGACGACGACGACGAACAGCGGAAGCGGCTATTAGTAGAGCGTGATCCGCAGCGCCGAAATTCGGTGCGGATCGGTTGATATGGCTGACATGACCATATAGCTGAGATGACCATGACGACCTTGCCCCATCGCCTTTCGGCCCTCGCTCCCGCTTGCGCCATCGCGCTCGCGTTGATGCTCTGCGGCACTTCGCCGCTGAAAGCGCAGACCGTAGCCGTCATGGTCAATGGCGAGCCGATCACCAATTACGACATCGAGCAGCGCACCAAGCTGAACTTCCTGACCACCCACAAGCAGTCGACGCGGCAGGACGTGATCGAGGAACTGATCGACGAAAAGGTGAAGATCAAGGAAGCCAAGAAATTCGGCGTCGACCCCTCCTCCTCCGACATCGAGCAATCCTATTCCGCGATGAGCGCGCGCATGCGGATCTCGTCGGAGCAACTGACGAGGTCGCTGGAGAGCCAGGGCATTCGCGCCGACACGCTCAAGTCCCGCATCAGGGCCGACATGGTTTGGACCAGCCTCGTGCGTGGCCGCTACAAGGAAAGCCTCCAGGTCGGCGAGAAGGATGTCGCGGCCGCCGCGCAGGAAGGCGGCGAAAAGACCGAGGTCGAAGCGTTCGAATACAAGATGCAGCCGATCGTGTTGATCGTGCCGCGCGGCTCCACGCCGGCATTGATCGAGGCGCGCAAGAAGGAAGCCGAGGGGCTGCGCGAGCGCATCACGAGCTGCGACGAGGCCAACTCCTATTTCAAGACCATACCGAACGCGGCGATCCGCGACACCGTGACCAAGACTTCCGGCGATATCCCGCCGAGCATTCGCGAGGTGCTCGACAAGACGCCGATCGGCCATCTGACCCCGCCGGAGATCACCAAGCAGGGCGTGGAGATGGTCGTGCTGTGCGGTCGCAAGACCACCATGATCGACTCGCCGAAGAAGAGGGAAATCCGCGAGAAGATGTACGCCCAGAAATATGAGGCGAAATCGAAATCCTATCTGCAGGAAGTCCGCAAAGCGGCCATGATCGAATATCGCTGATGATGTCGAAGCCCCTCGCGCTGACATCCGGCGAACCCGCAGGTATTGGCCCCGACATTGCGCTTGCCGCGTGGTTGCGGCGTGATGAACTGAAGCTTCCGCCGTTTTACCTGCTCGGCGACCGCGATTTTCTCGCTGAGCGTGCTCACCGTCTTGGCCTTGCGGTCGAGCTTGCCGACGCCTCCCCCGAAGAGGCGCTTAGCACGTTCGCGCGAGCCTTGCCTGTCGTTCCGGCCGGCAAGCCGGCGACGGCGCGGCCCGGCACGCCGGATGCGACCAGCGCGGATGCCGCGCTGTCCTCGATCCGGCGCGCGGTCGCCGACGTCATGGCCGGCAAGGCCGCCGCTGTCGTCACCAACCCGATCGCCAAGAACGTGCTCTATCGCGCTGGCTTCGGTCACCCCGGCCATACCGAATTCCTGGCCGAGCTCGCGGCCAAGGACGGGGTCGCGCCGCAGCCCGTGATGATGCTGTGGTCGCCCGAACTCGCCGTCGTGCCCGTGACGATCCACCTTTCGCTGCGCGAAGCGCTTGCATTGCTCACGACGGACTTGATCGTCTCGACGGCCCGCATCGTGGTGGCCGACATGAAGGCACGCTTCGGGCTTTCCCGCCCGCGCCTCGCAATGTCGGGCCTCAATCCGCATGCCGGCGAAGACGGCACGCTCGGCACCGAAGATATCGAGATCGTGGCGCCGGCTGTCGAGATTCTGCGCAGCGAAGGTATCGACGTCCGCGGACCGCTGCCGGCGGACACGCTATTCCACAAGGCGGCGCGCGCCACCTATGACTGCGCGATCTGCATGTATCACGACCAGGCGCTGATCCCGATCAAGACCATTGCGTTTGATGACGCGGTCAATGTCACGCTCGGCCTACCGTTCATCCGGACCTCGCCGGATCACGGCACGGCATTCGACATCGCCGGCACCGGTCGCGCCAATCCGTCGAGCCTGATCGCGGCGCTGCGGCTGGCCGCGAGGATGGCCGCGACAACGCCTGAATGAGCGCGATCGACGATCTGCCGCCGCTGCGCGACATCATTCGCGAACACTCCTTGTCGGCGCGCAAGTCACTGGGCCAGAATTTCCTGCTCGACCTCAATCTCACCGCGCGGATCGCCCGCGCCGCGGGTCCGCTCGAGGACTCGACCGTGATCGAGGTCGGCCCCGGCCCAGGCGGATTGACCCGGGCGCTGCTCGCGCTCGGCGCCAAACGCGTGATTGCCATCGAGCGCGACGAACGGGCGCTGGCTGCGCTCGACTACATCGTCAAGCGATACCCGGGACGACTCGAGATCGTGCATGCCGACGCGCAGCAGTTCGATCCCCGCCCCCTGCTCGATGGCGGCAAGGCAAAGATCGTCGCCAACCTGCCCTACAACATCGCGACCCAGCTTCTGGTCGACTGGCTGTCGATCGAACCTTGGCCGCCCTGGTACGACATGATGGTGCTGATGTTCCAGCGCGAGGTCGCCGAGCGGATCGTCGCGCAGGAGAACGGCGAGGCCTATGGCCGGCTTGCCGTGCTCGCCAACTGGCGCGCCGAAACAAAGCTCCTGTTCGACATTTCGCCGTCGGCCTTCGTGCCGCAGCCGAAGGTCACCTCGTCGCTGGTACGACTGATACCACGCGCCGCGCCCGAGCCTTGCGAACGGCGCGCGCTGGAACAGGTGGCGGCCGCAGCCTTCGGCCAGCGTCGCAAGATGCTGCGCCAGAGCCTGAAGTCGCTTTCGGTCGATCCAGCCCGGCTCGCTGCGGCGGCAAATATCGATACCACCCGCCGCGCCGAAACTATTCCCATCTCCGGCTTTGTTGCCATGGCTCGTGAATTGGCCAATATACGAAACACAACATCGAACATTGCCTAAGGAGTGAACGCCATGGCGCAAATGGTACGCCAGTCCCTCGTCAAATTTGATGCGCCGTTGTGCGAGACCATCGTCGAGACGCCGAAGCCGCAAGGACGCGAAGTCCTGGTCCGCATCGAGCGTTGCGGTCTCTGCCATTCCGACCTGCACATCCAGGATGGTTACGCCGATCTCGGCGGCGGCAAGAAGCTCGACACCACACGCGGCATGACCCTGCCCTTCACGCTCGGCCACGAAATCGCGGGTGTCGTCGCGGAAGCCGGTCCCGATGTTCCGGCTGACCTGATCGGGAAAAAGAAGGCCGTTTTTCCGTGGATCGGCTGCGGCCAGTGCCGCGATTGCCTGAACGGCGACGAGAACCTCTGCGTCAAGCAGCGTTTCCTGGGCGTGTCCATCGATGGCGGCTTCGCTAGCCATGTGCTGGTGCCCGATGCAAAATACCTGCTCGACTACGATCCGCTGCCGATCAATCAGGCGGCCACGCTGATGTGCTCAGGCATCACCGCCTACGGTGCGCTGAAACGATTGGTGGATCGCCCGCGGAAGCGCAACCTGCTGCTGATCGGCCTCGGCGGCGTCGGCATGATGGGGCTCTCGTTCGCGCAGGCGATGTTCAAGCAACCGATCTCGGTTGCCGACCTCAGCCTGGCCGCGCGCGAGACTGCGCTGCAGAACGGTGCAGCAGTCGCCTACGACCCGGCCGAGCCCGATGTCTTCAAGCGTATCCTGAAAGAGACCGAAGGCGGATTTGACGAAGTCGTCGATTTCGCCGGCAACGAGAAGTCCATGGCGTTCGCAGTCTCCGTGCTGGCGCGCGGCGGCAAGATCGTGGTCTCCGGCCTGATGGGCGGTACTTTCAGCCTGCCGATGGTGCAATGGGTCTACAAGCGCATGACCATCGAGGGCTTCATGGTGGGAACGCTGGCCGAGGCCCAGGAATTGATGGCGCTCGCGCGCGCCGGCAAGATCAAGCCGACGCCGATGCGGGAAGAACCGATGGCCGACGTCCAGAAGTGGATCGACCAGTTGCGCGCGGGCAAGGTCGTCGGACGCATCGTCCTGAAGAACTAGATCACGATATAGGCCAGAACGGCAGCATCGGTCCGAACTGTGCTGCCAACTGGATCACCTTGATCAGCACCGGCCGCATCTCAAGCCGTTCCGGCTCGGGAAGTTTTCGCCAGTCCGACTGCTGGGTCGGCCGCTGGACCGCTTCAAAGCAATAGCTGTCGGTGCATCCCCGAGTGCCCCGATCTGCCGCAATTGAGGCGGCCGGCGAGCCGCAATTAAGCCCCACCCGCTCCGGATTTGCGGCGCATTGCCACCCAACTTCCTACCGAGAGTTAGGGGTTAAGGGGTAGCCGGTGTTATCGGGGATGTAGATGTCAAAGCGTACCGCCCAATTCATTTCAGCACTTGTTGCTACGATGCTGGCGGGTGCCAGCTTCACCGCCGGAGCGGAAAACGGTACCGAGAGTGCCGACAGCGCCAAGACTGCCGACAGTTGCCTGTCGGCTCCACAGGGGACCGCGCCTGCAGGAAGCCATTGGTATTATCGCCTTGAGCGCTCCACCAAGCGCAAATGCTGGTATGTCCGCGAAGGGAGCAGCAAGGCGGCGAAGGCCGCGCCTGTACAGCAGGAATCCCCGCCGCCGGCCGAAGCCGGCAACCCGCCCCAGCCGGCGGCCAGCATCAGCCCGTCGGTCGCAGATGCGCGCGCTGAGCTGACTTCATCGCAGGCGGACACCAAACAGAAGCCCGCCTCCGCCCTCGACAACGCGCCCCCCTCCGTCGGCGCACCCGCCTCCGGCTCGCTGGTTTCGGCACGCTGGCTTGACCAATCGAGCATGGCCGCATCTGGTGGCAGCAAGGTCGCCGCCGCCGATACGGCCGTGAGCCCACAGGAAGAGCCCGAGGCGGCGCCGCAACCCGCGCCGCCGCCGGCACCCGCCGCAACCGCGCATTCGACGGTTGAGAAGCAATCAACCTCGACGCTGTTGTTCATCATGGCAGGCACACTTGCGCTCGCCGGCCTGGTCGGCGGCCTCATCTTCCGGCTCAACCGTACGGGCGCACCGCCCTACGAGGTCGACAATGAATGGCGTGCGCCCTGGGACCGCGATCATGCCGAGCGCGCCCCGCAACTGGCCGCCCAGCACAAGGAGAGTTCGCCGCGTCCGGTCGAACCGCCGCGAGCGCCTCGCATCGAAGCGGAACAGCCAGAGCCCTCGTTTGAAGATACGCAGCGGGAGATCAAGGAAATGCTGGCGCGTCTGGCGAAAAGCGCGACCGCCTAATTGATTACTTCTCGAGCTGGCGCCGCAGGCTGCGCACGAACTCCGTTAGACCAATCTGTCGTTCGCGCTTGAGTTGCTCTGCTCGTAGGATCGATTTAACAGATTCGAAGGCGATCCCGATGTTATCATTGACGACGATGTAGTCGTAAGCGTCGAAACGACTCATCTCGTCGCCGGCCTTTTTCATTCGACCTCGAATGATTTCGTCAGAATCCTGTGCGCGTGTATGTAAGCGCTGCTCCAGCGCCGCCACCGAAGGTGGAAGGATAAACACGCTGACAACGTCGTTCGGCGAACGGCTGCGCAATTGCTGCGTGCCTTGCCAATCGATATCGAACAGCACATCCTTACCCGATGAAAGCGCAGCCTCGACCGGAGCACGCGGGGTTCCGTAGCAATTGCCGAACACCATCGCATATTCGAGCAATTCACCGTTTGCGACCATTTCATCGAAGCGGGTCTGATTGACAAAATAGTAGTCTCTGCCCTCGACCTCGCCTGGCCGTTTTTGACGCGTGGTCGCCGATACCGACATCTGCAGCGCAGGCGTCTCGGCAACTAGCATGCGCGACAGCGTGGTCTTGCCGGCGCCCGACGGCGACGACAGCACGAACATCAGGCCGCGCCGCTCGACCCCGTCAAACCCTTGAGCCTCTCCTTGGGCCTCACCTTGGGCCGCCGTCATGCCTCACTCCAGATTCTGAACCTGCTCGCGGAACTGCTCGACCACGTTCTTCATCTCGAGCCCGGTATTGGTGAGCTCGATATCGTTCGATTTCGAGCAGCAGGTATTGACCTCGCGATTGAATTCCTGCGCCAGGAAATCCAGCCGGCGCCCGATCGGCCCACCCTTGCCGATCATCTCACGCGCCTGCGCGATGTGGGAAGCGATGCGGTCGAGTTCCTCGCGGATATCGGCCTTGGTCGCGATCAGGATCGCTTCCTGGTTCAGCCGATCCGCATCGAATCGATCGGAGGCCTCCAGCAGTGCCGCGACCTGTTCGGCAAGTCGCGCGCGGATCGCCTCCGGCTTGCGGCCCGGTGCCGCTTCCGCCTTCTTGGCGAGCTGTTCGATCTCGTCCATCCGCTGCATCAGCACTTGCCCGAGCGCCGTACCCTCGCGGCGGCGCATCTCAACCAGATGGACCAGCGCCTGCTCGAAGGCCAGCGCGGCGGCCTCTCTTGCCGCCTTGTCCTCGGCCTCGTCGCTTTCCGGCTCGACCACCTCGATCACGCCCTTGATGCCGAGCAGCCCGTCAATGCTCGGCGCCACCGCGTCAATCTTCTGCGCCAGTTCGCCCGCGACCTTCACGATCGAGGCCAGCACGTCTTCGTTGATGCGCACCGCCGACACGGCGTTGGCGCGCTTGACATTGAGATTGGCATAGACAGTTCCACGCGACAGCACTTCGCTCGCGCGCTTCTTCACCACGGCCTCAAGCTCGTCCCAGCCTGGCGGCAGCCGCAGCCGCAAGTCAAAGCCCTTGGCATTGACCGACTTCAGTTCCCACTCGAAGGTGTAGGGGCCGCTCGCGCCATGGCTTCGGGCAAAACCGGTCATGCTCGATAGGGCCATCGCATAAAACTTTCTGACAAGAGATGTGAGACTCGCTGGAACGCGTGCGACCTTAGGCCGATTTCCCTGAAAGTGGAATTACGTTCGCGTGCCGGTGGCCGACGTCCAGACTCAGCGCTGGACCACGGGCGGCGACGTCGTCGACTGCGCCGCGCCCTGCCGTGCCGGCCTTGCCGGCTTCTTCGAGTTGGCCGGCGGCTTGGGCGGCGTGGTTGCAGTCGGGTTGGTGTCGGGCGGCGCGCTGGCGGCGGGCGGCGGCGGATCGTCTGCTGGCTCAACCGTGTCGTTCTGGATCTGCTTTTCCATCGAACGGAGCTTCGCCACGTTCTTTTGGTGCTGATCGTAGGTCTCGGTGAAGGCATGCCCGCCACTGCCGTCGGCAACGAAGAACAGATCTCGGGTCCGCGCCGGATTGGCTGCTGCTTCCAGCGACGCGCGGCCGGGATTGGCGATCGGGCCCGGCGGCAGGCCATCGATGACGTAGGTGTTGTAGGGCGACGGCTGGGTGATCTCGCTGCGCTTGATCGGCCGGCCCAGCGTTCCCTTGCCGCCGACCAGGCCGTAAATGATGGTCGGGTCCGACTGCAGCTTGATCTTCTGCCGCAGACGATTGACGAACACGGCCGAGACGCGGCTGCGCTCATCGGCCCTGCCGGTCTCC
Source organism: Bradyrhizobium sp. 31Argb (assembly GCF_043638955.1). Lineage (NCBI taxonomy): Bacteria > Pseudomonadati > Pseudomonadota > Alphaproteobacteria > Hyphomicrobiales > Nitrobacteraceae > Bradyrhizobium > Bradyrhizobium sp. 31Argb. The sequence goes on from NZ_JBEGDB010000102.1 coordinate 15,507, forward strand.
TTCTCGACGATCGACGCCAGCGTCACGAGTTGCTCCGGCGTTCTGACCGGAATGTCCGGATTGCGGCGTTCCCAGATTTCCGCAAGCACGCGCTTCTGGGTCTGCTGCATGCGCTGGATCACCTGCTCGCGCGTGGTGCCGCGCGGGAATTTGTAGGTCTCCGGCAACAGCGTGCCCTCGCGCGGTATCTCGCGCACCGAACCTGTGAAGATGTCGTTGTCCGACAGCCGCGCCACGATCTGTTCGGAGGTCAGGCCTTCGGGAATGGTAACCGCATGCTGCACCACCTTGCCTTCGACGATGGTGCCGATGACGTCGCGCAGGCTCGCGCTCTTCTGGAACGAATATTCGCCGGGCTTAAGATCGGAACTCGCCTTCATCGCAAACACGCTGCCGATGAAGACCCAGGGATTGACGTCGATCACGCCCTCACGCTGCAGGATGTCGGCGATATCGCGCTTGCCGGCCCGTTGCGGAATGTTGACGATCTTGTCCTCCTGCAGCGGTCCCGACGCTTCCAGGGTCTGCTTTCCGTAGTAATAGGCTATGCCCGCGCCAATCATCAGAAGGATCAGGAGGGTGATGATGGCGTTGCCGACCACGACGAAAGGATTGCGGGCACGGTCCGACCGTTTCGGCGGCGGCGGGACCTGTTCAGGCTCCAGCGCGGCGCGCGGGCTTCGCGGTGAAATGGGCGGCCTCTCACTCATCGATTCGACCTGAATCCTGCCGGTTCAATCGTGGCCTGACAAATCTAAAGTCCTGCCAATATAATCAATACTATACGAGTACGCGCCCGCGCCTGGAAGTCATCGGCGATTGCGGCAAAACGGTGAACTGGCTCCAATTCGCCTGCTGGGACAACGCGCAGCGTATTGCGCTGACATCATGCCCAAACAAAGAGGTTAGATCATGATCCGATTCGATCAATCGGATCATGATCTAGTTGATAACACGCTGCAGGATCACGGAAGCGTTAGTGCCTCCGAAGCCGAACGAATTGGACAACGCCACATTGATCTCGCGCTTGTGCGGCGTGTGCGGCACGAGATCGATCGCCGTCTCCACCGACGGATTGTCGAGATTGATCGTCGGCGGGGCGACGTTGTCGCGAATCGCTAGGATGCTGAAGATCGCCTCGATCGCGCCGGCGGCGCCGAGCAAATGTCCGGTCGACGACTTCGTCGACGACATCGAGACTTTCGACGCCGCATTGCCGAGCAGCCGCTCGACCGCGCCGAGTTCGATCTCGTCGCCGACCAGCGTCGAGGTGCCATGGGCGTTGATGTAGTCGATATCGGACGGCGTCATGCCGGCGCGCTTCAATGCCGCCGACATGCTGCGGAAGCCGCCGTCTCCGTCCGGCGACGGCGAGGTGATGTGATAGGCGTCGCCCGAGAGTCCGTAGCCGACGACCTCCGCATAGATCCTCGCGCCGCGCTTCTTTGCGTGCTCATATTCTTCGAGCACGACGATGCCGGCGCCCTCGCCCATCACGAAGCCGTCGCGGTCCTTGTCGTAGGGACGCGACGCCTTGGTCGGCGTCTCGTTGAAGCCGGTGGACAGCGCGCGCGCCGCGCAGAAGCCGGCCATGCCGATGCGGCAGATCGGCGATTCGGCGCCGCCGGCCACCATCACCTCGGCATCTCCAAGCGCGATCAGCCGCGCGGCGTCGCCGATCGCATGCGCGCCCGTCGAGCAGGCGGTGACGACCGCGTGGTTCGGCCCCTTCAGGCCGTGCTCGATCGAGACATAGCCGGATGCCAGATTGATCAGCCGGCCCGGAATGAAGAACGGCGACACTTTTCGCGGACCGCGTTCCTTGAGCAGCACCGCCGTGTCGGCGATTCCCGAGAGGCCGCCGATGCCGGAGCCGATCAACGTGCCGGTCGCGCACTTGTCCTCTTCGCTCTCCGGATGCCAGCCGGCATCGTCGAGCGCCTGCTTGGCCGCGCACATCGCGAAGATGATGAAGTCATCGACCTTGCGTTGGTCCTTCGGCTCCATCCACTGATCGGGATTAAAGGTGCCCTCGCTGCCATCGCCGCGCGGCACCACGCAGGCAACCTGGCTCGGCAGGTCGGAGACATCGAAGGTCTCGATCCTGCGCGCCGCACTGCGACCTTCAAGGATACGTGCCCAACTGGTGTCGACGCCACAGCCGAGTGGTGTAACCATGCCCAGCCCCGTGACGACAACACGTCTCATGTCAAGAACTCCGTCCTGAAATGCGCGGTCAACAACAAGAAACCGGGGGACCGCCTGATGACGGTCCGTCCGGCTTCGTCGGCACCGCGAAGGGCGTCAGCTTTTCGCGTTCTTCTCGAGAAACTTGGTCGCGTCGCCGACCGTCAGGATCGTCTCCGCGGCGTCGTCGGGAATCTCGCAACCAAATTCTTCTTCAAATGCCATCACGAGCTCGACGGTGTCGAGACTGTCAGCGCCGAGGTCATCAATGAAACTTGCGCTGTCGACCACCTTCTCCGGCTCGACGCCAAGGTGCTCGACCACTATCTTCTTTACCCGCTCGCCAATCTCACTCATCGTTCACCCTCGTGCTTGTTCCATTGGACCCGACCCCCAGACGATACGAGCCATCGTGGTCGTGTAGTTTCCCTAAGCTGTCGCGCATAGTCTTGATTCGGCGGTCGTGGCCGACTAAGTCCCGGCGAACGGCAGGCGTCGCCACGCCAATATACAGGGTTTCAACATCCTGCAATGGCGTTCTTTGCCCATCCGCGGCTGGTTCGGTTATCATAATTCCCTAGTCTTGACTATAAGCCCCGCCCGGTCGCCGGTAGGGCATTCCGCCACGCAAAAACGCTCCGGTAACCCGCTCAAAACATGGCCATTCCGCCATTGACGTGAATCGTCTGTCCGGTCACGTAGGCGGCCTCATTGGAAGCGAGGTAGACGGCTGCGGCGGCGATGTCTTCGGACGTTCCGAGTCGCGCCGCAGGAACCTTTGCCAGGATGGCCTCGCGCTGCTTGTCGTTCAGCGCATCCGTCATCGGCGTATTGATGAAGCCGGGCGCAATGCAATTGGCGGTCACGCCGCGCTTGGCATATTCGGCGCCCAGCGTCTTGATCAGGCCGATGATACCGGCCTTCGACGCGGTGTAGTTGGCCTGGCCGGGATTACCGGTGACGCCGACGATCGAGGTGATGGCGATGATGCGGCCGAAGCGCTTGCGCATCATCAATTTGGTGGCGGCGCGCGCGAGGCGGAAGGTCGCCGTCAGGTTGATCGCGATCACCTCGTCCCAATCCTCGTCGCGCAACTGCACGAACAGATTGTCGCGTGTGATTCCCGCATTGGCGACGAGGATGTCGACCTGCCCCAGCGCGGTCTCCGCTGCGGGCACCAATGCCTCGACTTCGGCACTGTTGGAGAGATTGCACGGCAGGACATGAACACGCTCACCGAGCTTGGCTGCAAACGCATCCAGCACCTCGCGCCGCGTGCCCGAGATCGCAACGGTTGCGCCCTGCGCATGCAGCGCCTGTGCGATCGCGCCGCCAATGCCGCCGGTGGCGCCGGTGACCAGCGCGGTCCTGCCCGTCAAATCAAACATTACTATCTCCTCTCGGCTCTCTTAGAGCATGATCTGCGCGCAAACGCATCGCGTTTGTCGGAGGGAAAACCGGTACACACTTTTCCCGATCATGCTTCAGGCCGAAGCGGCCAATGCATCCTTGGCGGCCGCGATATCAACGGGACCGCCGACGGAAACTCCTACCGCGCCATCGGCGATGCGCTTGACCAGTCCGGTCAGGACCTTGCCGGCGCCGATCTCGAAGAAGCGCGTCACGCCCTTGCTTGCCATATAGGCGACCGCCTCGCGCCAGCGCACCGTGCCGGTGACCTGTTCGATCAGCCGGCGGCGGATCTCGTCGGGATCGGTGATGGCGGTCGCCAGCACGTTCGAGACCAGCGGCGCGGCCGGCGCCTTGATGGTGACGCCGGACAACGCCTCGGCCATGGCGTCGGCCGCCGGCTGCATCAACTTGCAATGGAACGGAGCCGACACCGGCAGCAGCATCGCGCGCTTGGCGCCCTTGCCTTTGGCGATCTCGACCGCGCGATCGACGGCGGCCTTGTCGCCGGAAACCACAACCTGTCCGCCGCCATTGTCATTGGCAGCCTGGCACACTTGGCCCTGGGCAGCTTCCTCGGCGACCGCCATCGCCGCCTCATAGTCGAGGCCGAGCAGCGCGGCCATGGCGCCGACGCCGACGGGCACCGCCTTCTGCATCGCAAGGCCGCGGGTACGCAACAGGCGTGCGGTATCGCTGACGCTGAGGCTGCCGGCGGCGGCCAGTGCCGAGTACTCGCCGAGCGAATGGCCCGCGACATAGGCCGCGTCGCGGCCGACCGAGAATTCGGCCTCCGTCTCCAGCACCCGCAGCGTCGCGATCGAGACCGCCATCAGCGCCGGCTGGGCATTCTGGGTGAGCTGCAGGGTTTCAGCCGGACCGTCCCAGATGATCCCGGTCAGCTTCTCTCCCAGCGCGGCGTCGACCTCGTCGAACACCGCCCGGGCCACCGGAAAGGCATCGGCGAGGGCCTTGCCCATGCCGACTGCCTGCGACCCCTGCCCCGGAAAAGTGAATGCTGCCGTCATGGCGCTCCCAAGCTGTTTGGGCATGATCTCCGGGAAAGCCGGTTTCCGCTCCTTCCGGATCATGCTCTGGACGGGCGCGTAAGACACCGTCCGGGGCTGGGATGTCAAGCCGCGTTGCGGCATTGAAATGGGGACTTTCCCCTAGAACCCGCCGGCCCTCTGGTCCGCGCCTACTTCCGCGCCGGCCCTCGCCCGGCGTGCGCTGCTCACCAATTGCCCCGGCCGATCCTCATGATCCGGCTTTGCGGTCGCCAGTCTCAGCACCGCAAGATAGCCCGGCTGCACCTCCATGTGGCCGGCGTGCCGGCTTTCGCTGAGAATGCGGTGAACCCGCGGCAGGTTGTAGCACGGGACATAGAACAGCAGGTGATGCTCGAGGTGATAGTTCACGTAATAGGGGGCGATGAACAGCCGCTCGAGGAAGCCGGCGTGCGTGGTCCGGGTGTTGCGCAGGGGATCGTGGCTGTCAGGAACGACGGCGTGCTCGGCGATGTTGCGGATGCGCGTGATCACCATCATCCAGGTGAGCAGCGGAACCAGCCATAGCAGTGGATAAGCCCACCACACGCCGGCAGCCGCAAGCCCTGCAAACAGGAGCCCGTTGACGATGAATTGCGGCCCGAGCTTCTCCCAGAAATGCGCGGCACGCTGCCGCCAGGGCCATTGCTTCGGCCCGAGCGCATTGAGCAGTTGCGCCTTGCGCTGCTGATAGCCGGTCTGGCCGGTGATGTCGCGAATGAACTTGCGCCGGTAGCTCATCTTCGTGATCGGAAACGGCGCCGACAGCACGAGGTCGGGATCATCCTCCTGCTGCGTCCGCGCGTGATGCTGCAGGTGATAGCGGCGATAGGCGCGCGTCTCCGCAAAGATCGGATAGGCGCAAAACCACTGGCTCAATGTCAGGTTAGTCTTCTCGTCCGCTGAAAGGCATCCATGCGCGCCGTCGTGCATCAGGATCGCGAGCCCGAGCTGCCGCGAGCCGATGATCGCGACGGCGAGGAGATATGTCAGCGGATTCGGCCACCAGGCCACCAGCGCGATCGCGCCTGATATCAGCGCCCAGGCATGCGCAATCAGCGCGATGCCCTTCAACGTCGAGCGCTGGCGGACGGCGATCAATTGATCCTCGGTCAGGAAGTCGCGGGCGCGGATGCGAAGCGCGGTCATGGCGAAGTCTCCTCGTCGCGAGAGGTGGAAGTGGATGTGCTGGGATCGCCGACCAGGCGCAGGCGCGTGTTCTCGGCGCTGGATGTGGTGGTGGCCTGCTCGCCGAGCACGCGCAGCATTTCGCTGCACAGCTCCTCCGCCGAGCGGCCCATCGCATAGCCTTCGAGGATGACGCCGATCGCAGCTGCCCAGAACCGCCGCGAGGTCGCGGCGGGGTCGCGCAGCGTGCGCCAGCCGTGCCGTTCGATCTGCCCCGCATAGGCGCGCAGCCCTTCGCTGTGCAGCCGCTCGATGGTCCGCTCCACGAGCGGCGCGAGATCCTGGCGGCGCCGCGTCAGGGTCAGCGCCTCCGCAAAGAAGGCGACCGAATCGGTCGCCGTCACCGTCTCGACCAGCGCACGCGTGTAGTCCCGCGGCGTCTCCGCCCGCAGCGCAGCCTCCTCCGCCGCGCGCGCCACATAGAGCATGTCGCGGCAGGCGGCCTCGACGAAGAGCGCTTCCTTGGTGCGGAAGTAGTAGGTGATCTGGCTCGGAAAGGCGTCCGCGGCCGCAGCGATATCGGTGATCGAGGCGCCGGCGAGCCCCTGTTCCTTGAACAGGCGGCTTGCGGCGTCGAGGAGCAGCGAACGCATCTTGCGCCCGGCCGCGCGTGTGGCCCGAACGGCATGTTTTGGATCGCCGGCTGGCGATTCGGACGCAGCTTTGGCCGCCATCAGACGCCTCCTCGATTTATTTGTATGATATACAAACAAATAAATCAAGACGGAGCTGGACGAACCGATCCGGCGCAGATTGGCCCGCCAAGCCGCCAAAAACCTCGCCCGGCAACCTTGCCAAAACGCGCAAAATCCTTATAAAGCCCGCCATCCGTGGGTCCCGGCCGGGAGCTGAACGGACGGTCTCAGCAATTTCATTCGTTGATTTTGATGTGGCAGGGCCAGTCGGCTCGTCGTCCCGTGCTTCCGCCTTCTGAGCAACATCGAGTCCTTTCCGAAGGTCTCGAAGGGCTTGTCGCCGGGAACCGCGCCAACTTTAGAAAGGACATCCATGCCTCTTTACGAGCATGTTTTTCTCGCGCGCCAGGACGCGAGCACCCAGCAGGTTGACGAGCTGACCGCGCAGATGACCGGTATCGTCGAACAGGCCGGCGGCAAGGTTACCAAGACCGAGAATTGGGGCGTGCGCTCCCTCACCTACCGCATGAACAAGAATCGCAAGGCGCATTTCGTGTTGATGAACCTGGACGCGCCCTCTTCCGCAATCAGCGAGATCGAGCGCCAGGAGCGGATCAGCGAAGACGTCATCCGCTATCTCACCGTCCGCGTCGAGGAGCTCGAGGAAGGCCCGTCGGCGATGATGCGCAAGGCTGACCGTGACCGTGAGCGCGATGATCGCGGCGGCGGCTTCCGCGGTGACCGCGAGGGTGGCGGCTTCCGTGGCGATCGCGACGGCGGTGGATTCCGCGGCGACCGTGGCCCGCGCCGCCCGCGCGATGAAGACGCTGCGACCGAGGAGTAAGAATCATGGCTGAAGCCGGTGCCCGCCGTCCGTTTTTCCGTCGCCGCAAGTCCTGCCCGTTCACGGGAGCGAATGCGCCGAAGATCGACTACAAGGATTCCAAGCTGCTGATGCGTTACGTCTCCGAGCGCGGCAAGATCGTGCCGAGCCGCATCACGGCCGTTTCCGCCAAGAAGCAGCGTGAACTCGCCCGCGCCATCAAGCGCGCGCGCTTCCTCGGCCTCTTGCCCTACGTGATTCGCTAGTCAATCCGGTCCGCAGCACCTCGCGCGCTGCGGACCATTTGCTCATAAGGCTTCCGGGTCGTCCGGTCGCCGATGGTTGGGGTTCTCAAGCAGGACCTCTAACCGCTCGAAAGGAGCGGGACAGCTAATGATCGCGACGTTGTTCATTGCTATCGCTGCTGGCTGCGCGTCGGCGTTGATGTTCGCCTCGATGATTTCGGGCGCGATGATCTCGCTGTTGCTGTTCTGGCTGGCGCCGCTGCCATTGATGATGGCAGGGCTCGGCTGGGGTCCGCTCACGGCAAGTATTGGCGGCATTGCGGCCGCGTCGGGCCTCGGCGCGATCTTCGGCCTGCCCTATTGCATCACCTTTGTCATCATGGTTGCGCTGCCGGCCTGGTGGCTCGGGTACCTCGCGCTACTGGGACGCCCGGTTGCCGAGCCGAGCCCAACTGGCGGGCCCGCTCCGGCGACCGCCAATCTCGAATGGTATCCGGTCGGCCGTATCCTGCTCTGGATTGCAGGCTTTGCCGTGCTCACCACGATGGCGGCCCTGCTCACGCTGGGCACCGACGCCGCCAGCATCGCGGGTGCCATGAAGCGCGGTCTGATGCGGGTTCTGGACTCGCGCATGGTGACAGCGAGCGCCGACATGGAACGCGTGGTCGACGCTATGGTGGCTGTCGCACCGCTCGCCGCGGTCATCGTCACCATGATATCGCTGACGATCAATCTCTGGCTGGCGACCCTGATCACGGCGACCTCGGGCCGCCTGCGACGCCCGTGGCCCGAACTGCGGGCGACTGCGCTCCCGGCAATGACATTGGTGGCTTCGTGCGTGGCCATCGCCCTCTGCTTCACGAGCGGCCTGTTGGCCATCCTCGCACAGGTCACGACCACCGCCCTGATGGCGGCTTATGCGCTCACCGGTTTCGCCGTGCTGCACACGGTGACGCAATCGCTCAATAGCCGCACACTCTGGCTGAGCTGCGCCTATGCCGTGGTTGTGATCTTCACCTGGCCGGTGATGGCGATGGTGGTGCTCGGAATAGCCGACGCGCTGTTCGGATTGCGCCAACGCTATCTACGGACCAGGCCGCCACCGCTCCCTGCATCCTGAATTCAACCGATCAACCCAAACCAAGATTGAAGGAGAAGCAATATGGAAGTCATTCTTTTGGAACGTGTCGCCAAGCTCGGCCAGATGGGCGAGGTCGTGAAGGTCCGCGACGGCTTTGCGCGCAATTTCCTCCTGAAGCGCGGCAAGGCGCTGCGCGCCACCGCCGATAACCGCGCCAAGTACGAAGGCATGAAGGCCGAGCTCGAGGCCAACAATCTTCAGGCCAAGTCCGAAGCCAGCAAGGTGGCCGAGAAGATCGACGGCCGCGAGATCATGATCATTCGCCAGGCCTCCGAAAGCGGTCAGCTATTCGGCTCAGTTTCGGTGCGCGACATCGTCACGGCGCTGGCGACCGACGGCATCATCGTCAGCCGGCCGCAGGTCTGGCTGGACTCGCCGATCAAGGTGATCGGCCAGCAGAAGGTGACGATCGCCGTCCACCCCGAGGTCGAGACCAACGTCACCGTCATCGTCGCGCGCAGCGCGGATGAAGCCGAGCGCATCAAGCGCGGCGAGGACATCTCGAGCCGCCAGGAAGACCAGGACGCCGCAGCCGAGGCGCTTGCCGCCGCCGGCGAGTTCTTCGATCCGGAAGCGCAGCAGGAGGAGCCGGTGGAGCCGGCGCCGGCTGCCGAGGAAAAGTAAGCCTCTTCGTTTACGGCAAGATCAAAGCCCGGCCTCGATCAGGCCGGGCTTTCGATTCGGGCCGCCGCCTTCTCATCCAGCATGGCGATCGAAGCGAGCGCGGTCGCGGTGTGCTTCTCTTTGCCGTCAATGACGCAGAACACGTCGGCCGCGACGACGGCGACCTGCCGTCCCGGCTTGATCACGCGCGCGCGGCAGATCAGGCGATCGCCGGACGCTGGCGACAATAGGTTCAATTTGTATTCGGCCGTCAGCGCCGCCTGGCCGCGCGTGGTCGCGGCCGCGATGGTGGTTGCGTTGTCGACCAGAAACGCCGTGACGCCACCGTGGAACAGGCCGTGCTGCTGCAACAGCTCCGGCCGCCGCCCGACCTCGATGGTGCAGGTGCCGCGGGCGAGCTCGGACAATTCGGCGCCGACGTGATTCATGAATCCCTGGCGACCGACATTGTCGCGGATGCGCTTCGCGATCGGCGTGAAGTCGCGATCCAAATCCTCTGTCATGGCGTATCTCCACTTCTCTCCGCTGCGCCGGGAGCTGCAACGGCGCGGATCGCGCAGGCAATCAGCATATCGGCCTGCTCCCTCGGATCGCCGCGGTCGCGGCCCGACAGGTAGGCGCGGCAAAAGATCTGCGCGGGCCCGATGATCTGGCTGATGAAAACGGTTGGCGACATCGGCGATAGCTCGCCGCTTGCAAGCAGCGGCGCCCGCCAATTCTCGATCCCGTCAGCGAGCCGCACATTCTCCCTGCGCTGCGCGTCACGAAGCTCATCGCTCCATTCGCTGCGGGATATCTCGAACAGGAAGCGTGCTTCGCGCCGGTTGACGACGACCCAGTCGAGATGGGCGCGGATCAGCCGCCCGACCCCGTCCCGCGCGCCGCAGGATCGATCGAGCACCGCGAGCATGGCGGCGTGATAGCGCTTGCAGGATGTCCAGGAACAGGGTGCCGGCGAGCGCCTTCTTCGATCCGAAGAAGTGGAAGAAGCTGCCGTTGGAGGCCCGTGCACGGGTTCGGATGGCCGCAACCGTCGCGCCCTCAAACCCATCGCGGTCGAAGACTGCAAGACCTGCGGCCAACAAGTCCTCTCGCGCCGTGGTTGCCATGCTCCACCTCTCTGGAGCTCTACTCTAGGCCGTGTGGACAGTTACCTTATCCAGAGCAGAGTGGCGGCAATGGCGACGACGGCGAAGTAGTTTCGCGCG
>NZ_JBEGDB010000103.1:0-25851 GCF_043638955.1 Bradyrhizobium sp. 31Argb
CAGCAGACCTGAACGAAACGAGAATTGTGTTACCCATGTCGTCGGTTTGAAGTGTTACCCATGTCGCCGGTTGCTCAGGGCTAGCCCCCCTCTTTCTGAGCGCCAAATTTTCGTGAATGTTCCCGCGATTCGAGCCATTGACTCGTGATCGATCGAGCCTATACTAAACCATATGGTTAAGTATCTCGACGAGACGCTGGACCGCACGTTCGCGGCGCTTTCCGATCCCACTCGCCGCGCGCTTCTGGCGCGGCTTGGCGAGAAGGAAAGCCTGTCCGTGAGCGAACTGGCGCAGCCATTTCAGATGTCGCTGCCCGCGATCATGAAGCATCTCGACGTATTGTCGGATGCCGGCCTGATCACGCGGGAGAAGACCGGCCGCACGGTGGCGTGCCGGCTGACTGCGCGACCGATGGAGCAGGCGATGGACTGGCTCAATCGCTATGTGCGCTTCTGGTCCGACAATTTCGATCGCCTTGCCGCCTTCGTGGAGGAAGACCCATGGCCATCAGCAGCGCCAAGCCCGGCCCCGCCGCGCGCCCCGGCCTCACCCTCACGCGCCGTTTCCGCGCGCGGCCGGAAAAAGTCTACGCCGCATGGACCGAACCGGAAAACCTAGTGCGATGGTTCGGGCCGGCGAATGTGAAGCCCGGCTCTGTGCGGGCTGAGCTCGATGTTCGTGCCGGCGGGCGCTACCGCATCAGTTTCAACGGCAACGACGGCGAATATCACGAAGTCGGCGGCGTCTATCGCGACGTCGTGCCGAACGAGCGATTGGTTTTCAGTTGGGCCTGGCATTCGACGCCAGAGCGCGAGTCGCTGGTGACCGTGTCGCTGAGACCCGATGGCGCCGGCACGCTGCTGACCTTCCATCACGAGCAGTTCGTCGACGAGACCGCGCGCGACAATCATGAGCGTGGATGGACCGAGCTGTTCGCCAAGCTGGAAGATTTCATCGCCTGAATGCTGTCAAAGGAGGGTGCCATGCAGCCACACAAGGTCGTGTCACGCGAGGAATGGCTCGAAGCGCGCAAGGCCCATCTGGCGCACGAGAAGGAACTCACGCGTGCCCGCGATGCCCTCAGCGCGGAGCGGCGGGCATTGCCCTGGGTCAAGATCGACAAGTCCTATCTGTTCGACGGCCCGAACGGCAAGCTGGCGTTCGCCGACCTGTTCAAGGGCAAGCCGCAACTCGTCGTGCAGCACTTCATGTTCGCGCCCGATTGGGATGAAGGCTGCAAGAGCTGCTCGTTCTGGGCCGACGGAAACGAGCGCATGATCCCGCATCTTGCGGCGCGCGACACCACGTTGGTGGCGATCTCGCGCGCGCCCTTCGAGAAGCTGGAAGCGTTCAGGAAGCGGATGGGCTGGACGTTCGACTGGCTGTCCTCGGCGAACAGCGACTTCAATCATGACTTCGCGGTGTCGTTCACGCCGGAGGAACTGAGATCGGGCGCCAGGATCTACAATTTCGGCACGTCCGGTTTCGGCGTCGAGGAGGCGCCGGGCATCAGCGTGTTCTATCGCGACGAGGCCGGCCACATCTTCCACACCTATTCGTGCTTTGCCCGTGGCCTCGACATGATGAACGCGGCCTATCACTATCTCGACCTCACGCCGCTTGGCCGTCACGAAGAGGGCCTGCCCTATCCGATGGACTGGGTGCGGCACCGTGACCAATACCAGCCGACGCCGGTTTAGGCATCCTGTTGCCATAGCTGAGAGACCCGCAAACCGTCATTGCGAGCCGCCGGGTCGGCGCTAGCGCCGCCCAATGACGGGCTCCACGAAGCGATCCATGCCGCCGTATGCGGAGAAATGGATTGCTTCGTTGCTTCCGCCTCGCAATGACGGGAACAACAACAGGAACCGCCCATGCCCTATGTCGATGGCTTCATCGTCGCCGTCCCGAAGAAGAATCTCGCCGCCTATGCCCAGATGTCGCGAAAGTGCGGCAAGATCTGGCGCGAGTATGGCGCGCTGGACTATCGCGAATGGGTCGCCGAGGACGTCAAGCCCGGCAAGCTCACCTCGTTCCCCCAGAGCGTCAAGCTGAAACCCGGCGAGACCGTCGTGTTCGCGTGGATCACCTACAAATCCCGCGCCCAGCGCGACAAGATCAATGCCAAGGTGATGGCGGACGAACGCCTCAAATCCATGATGAACGGCAAGTCGGTACCCTTCGACGGCAAGCGTATGATCTATGGCGGATTTGCGAGCCTGGTGAAGGTATAGCGGCGCTCGAGCTTCGGTTCTGATTGAATCAGAACCGAAGCTCCAGATTCTTGTTTTGACGCGTTTTCTTCACGCGAACCGGTATCCACTTCGCTCGAAAACGCTCTAGCCCTACACAAACTGTTTCCGCAGAGACGGCCGAAGTGATCGCCAGTCGGCCGGTGGCTGACTTGCGCCCGTGTCGCGACTCCTGTACTTTGCAATGCAAAGTTTCGGACAACCGATGCGCGACCTCGACAAGGCCCTGGCCGACATTCTTGCCATCCGCAGCCAGATTGCGGCGGGCACGGCGTTCCGCGGTTACGGTCCGGCGACCGTGGCCGCCACCGCCGGCGTGGCGCTGCTGACGGCGATCCTGCAGTTCCTCTGGCTCGATAATCCGACCGGGAACCCGCTCACCTTCTTTGGCGGCTGGACCGTGGCCGCGCTGCTTTCGGCCGCGCTGATCTGGACCGAGATGCGGGCGCGCTCGCGCCGCCATCATTCCGGGCTCGCGGACGCCATGATCCAGCAGGCGGTCGAGCAGTTCCTGCCCGCGGGCATCGCCGGCGTCTTGCTCGCGATCCTGTTGTGGAAGTTCGCCCCGGAAACGCTGTGGATGCTGCCCGGCCTGTGGCAGGTGCTGGTCAGCCTCGGCGTGTTCGCCTCCGTCCGCTCGTTGCCGCGCAGCATCGCCCTTGCCGGCGCCTGGTATTTCCTCTCCGGCTTTGCGGTGCTGGTGGTCGCGAGCCAGAGCCACGCGTTGTCGCCCTGGACCATGGGCCTGCCCTTCGTCGTCGGCCAGGTTTTGATGGCTGCCCTGTTGTATTTCGCCACCGGAGAAAACGATGTCGAAGATTGAAGCCAACAACGCGCCGTTCTCCTATGACGGTCTCGACCGCGTGATCCACGAGAAGGCGCGACTCGGGCTGATGACCTCGCTGATGACGCATCCCAAGGGATTGGCGTTCGCCGATCTCAAGCAGCTTTGCGGATTGACCGACGGCAATCTCAGCCGTCATCTGCAGGTGTTGCAGGAAGCCGGACTCGTCGAAGTCACCAAGGGCTATGAGGGCAACCGCCCGCACACCACCTGCCGCCTCACCAAGGCGGGCCGCCGCCGCTTCCTCGACTATCTGGTCGTGCTGGAGCGGCTGGTGCGCGACGCCGCCAAGGCCGCGGGCAAGGAAGGCGCTGCGCCTTCCCGGCTCGGCATCCTGCCGGCCTGATCACGATTCCTTTTTTGATCGGAGACTTTGTAATGCAAAGTGATCTTTCCTCCAAACTTCACGTCGGCATCATCATGGACGGCAATGGAAGATGGGCGACGCGGAGGGGGCTGCCGCGGCTGCGCGGCCACGAGGCCGGCGTCGAAGCGATCCGCCGCATCGTCGAGGCGGCGCCCTCGCAGGGGGTCGGCACGCTGACACTCTACGCTTTCTCCAGCGACAATTGGCGCAGGCCGAAGGCCGAGGTCAGCGCGCTGATGGGCCTGTTGCGCTTCTATCTCGCCAACGAGATCCAGGCGCTGGTGCGCAATGGCGTCCGCCTCACCGTGATCGGCCGCCGTGACCGTCTGCCCAACGGCATTGCGGCTGCGATCGCCCGTGCGGAAGGCGCGACGGCTGATGGCGACGCTCTGCATCTGCGCATCGCGATCGATTACTCCGCGCGCGATGCCATCCTCAACGCCGCGACGCGGGTCGCCGGCTTTGGCAAGCTCACGCGCGAGACCTTCTCCGAACTCGTCACCGGCGAGTCGAATCTGCGCGACGTCGATCTCATCATCCGCACCAGCGGCGAAAAGCGCCTGTCCGATTTCATGCTGTGGGAAGGCGCCTACGCCGAACTGCACTTCACCGATCGGATGTGGCCGGAATTCGATGGGGACGATCTCGCGGACGCGCTAGCCTCCTTCCACCGCCGCGAACGCCGCTTCGGTGGCCTGCAACCGGTCGCGCTCGAGGACGTGCCGAGCCTCTGAATACCGCGGACGCGGACGCAACAGGTCGGAAGTCTCCTGTTGAAGATTCAAAGCCCGTTCTTAATCACCCGGCTCGTTCGAATGTAACATGTGTCGCTCCAGTGCGAGCGTCAGGATCGAACGACCAGCGGTGACCACGTGAGTGAATACCAATACTACGAATTCAGGGCGATCGATCGGCTTCTCACTCCGACCGATCAGCAAGAACTGCGTGCGCTGTCGAGCCGCGCCGACATCACCGCCAGGACCTTTGTGAACACTTATAATTGGGGTGACTTCAAGGGCAATCCTGATCGGCTGATGGCGCGATACTTCGATCTGTTCCTTTATCTGGCCAATTGGGGCACGCGACAGATCGCGATCCGCATTCCCAAGCTCGCGCTGGAAGTCCCTCGCTTGAAACAATTCATTGCCGATCGGGATGTGGCCCGCATTCGATCCGAAGGAGAAAACGTCATTCTCGACGTAGCGCGGGATGAACTGGATGTGGAGGACGAAGGCGGAGAGGGCTGGCTGGATGGGATCGCGCCGCTGCGCAACGATCTCCTCGAGGGCGATCTGCGGCTTCTCTATCTCGTCTGGCTGATGTCGGTCGAGAGCGAGGACATTCCGGACGAGACGGTCGAGCCGCTCGACGGACTAGGACCGCTGACGCCTCAGCTTGTCGCATTTGCAAACTTCTTCTGCATCGATCGCGACCTCGTCGAAGCGGCGGCCGCAAAGCCCGCGATTCTGCGGCCCGAACCATCGGAACAGGAAGTCACCGCGATCATCAAAGCTCTCGGCGCGAAGGAGAAAGACGGCTATCTACGTCGTCTCTACGATGGCGATCCGCTGATCCGCGCGGATTTCCGTCGCCGTTGCCGTCCCACCACCTCGCCAGGGAAGCCTGTGCAACCACGCAGGCAGGCCGGCGAACTGCGCCAGATCGCGGCTGATTTGGCGGAAGCGCGCCGCAAGGTGGAGGAAGAGCGAAGGCAGGCTGAGAAACGGCGCGAGCAGGAGCGCGAGACGAAAGCCAGGAAGGTCAGAATAGATGCCCTGAAGCGGCGGGGCCAATCTGCCTGGACGGACGTCGAAGCTATTGTCGCCTTTCGCAACAACAACGCCTATGATCAAGCGGCCGTCATGCTTGCGGACTTACGCGAGCTTTCGCTCCAGCAAGGGACTGACGACGAGTTTCATCGCCGCCTGACCGATCTTCGGGCGCGGCACAAGGCCAAGCGGCAATTGCTGGTCCGGCTTGCAGCTAACGGCCTTCACTGACGTTTCCGGTCCCGGCGGGAGGCCGGCGAGCCGAAGCCGCGCCAGATTCGCATCATCATCGTCACACTAGGTTAACCCTTAGCGGCTAGCTAGGCGCACCGACCTTCCCGCGAATCAAGTACAACCAGGGTCATTCCCATGGACAAGCAGATGCGCTGCCAATGCAGCCGGCAACGGACCGTCGCGCTGGACAAGCATTTCCGTACCGTCCTGCATTGCGAGAACTGCGACGTGGTCGAGCGGGCCGAGCCGGTCAGGCCGCGCGAGGACGCGCAGGCTGCGCTCCAGGACGCCTGAGCCCTCCACTTCGCTCAAAATGCTCTAACTGCCCGACGCGAGCTCCACGAGCTTCGCGATCGTGTTGATGTTCCGCGCCGTGCCGTTCGTCGCCGCGGGTATCTTCAGCTTCGACCGGCCGATCCCTGAGCCGTAGGCGACATAGATTTCGCGCTTGCCGAGGCGCACCTCTTCGTCCTGTTGCCCCTTGATCGTTTGAAGCGCATCGGCCGGCGGCGCCTCATCAAGGAAGATCGCGACCGTCCAGTTCGGCGGCGCCTTCGGGAACGGATTGGCCTTCAGCGCCGCGGCCATCTCGTCGGCGGTCCGGATCACCACGCCGATCGGGCTGCCCGCATAGGCCTGCAGCCGCTTCTCCAGCGCCGCTTTCACCTTCGCGGCGGGCAATTTGCTGTCGAACACCACATTGCCGCTGGCGATATAGGTTTGTACGCTTGCAAATCCTTCGGCGACGCACATCGCTTTCAGTTCGGCCATTGGCAGCTTGCCGGTTCCGCCTACATTCACGGCACGCAACAGGGCAATATAGGTTGGCATTCCAGGCCGTATCCAAGGAGGGAGGCCGTGAGCATGCCACAGGCGCGCCAAGAAGAGCTACAGGACAAACCGAGGTCAACTTGAAAAACCTTCCGATCACCTTGGCCGATATCAGGGCCGCCGCGGCCACCATCCGCGATTCCGTCATCGTCACGGCCTTCAACCAGAGCCGGACGCTGAGCGAGATCTGCGGCTGCGACGTCTGGCTCAAATTCGAGAATTTGCAGTTCACCTCGTCCTTCAAGGAGCGCGGGGCGTTGAACCGCCTGCAGGCGTTGTCGCCGGAGGAACGGCTGCGCGGCGTGATCGCGATGTCGGCCGGCAATCATGCGCAGGGCGTCGCCTACCACGCCTTGCGGCTCGGCGTTCCCACAACGATCGTGATGCCGATCGGCACGCCGATGGTGAAGATCGAGAACACGCGGCGCCATGGTGCCGAAGTCATCATCTCCGGTGCGACGCTGGAGGACGCCGCGCAGTTTGCCCGCAAGCTCTGCGAGACACGCGGCATGACATTTATCCATCCCTATGACGATCCGCTGATCATGGCGGGCCAGGGCACGATTGCGCTGGAGATGCTCGCGTCCGTACCCGATCTTGATGTGCTCGTCGTGCCGATCGGCGGCGGCGGGCTGATCTCGGGCATCGCGATCGCCGCCAGATCGCTCAAGCCCGGTCTGAAGATCGTCGGCGTCCAGGCCCAGCTCTACCCATCGATGTACAACGCCGTCAGGAACGAGCATCTGCCGATGCGCGGCGATACCCTTGCCGAGGGCATTGCGGTCAAGGCGCCGGGCCAGATCACGACCAAGATCGTGCGCGAATTGGTCGATGACATCCTGCTGGTCACGGAAGATCAGATCGAGCGCGCGGTGGCGATGCTGATCTCGATCGAGAAGACGGTCGTCGAAGGAGCCGGCGCCGTGGGCCTCGCTGCGGTGTTGGCCGCGCCGGAGCGCTTCGCGGGGCAGAAGCTTGGCCTGGTGCTGACCGGCGGAAATATCGACACGCGACTGATCGCCTCGGTCCTGACGCGCGAGCTCGCGCGCGAGGGGCGATTGACGCAGCTCGCGCTCGACATCGTCGACCGACCCGGCCAACTCGCCGCCGTCTCGGCGCTACTGGCCGAAGCCGGTGCGAACATCATCGAGGTCTCGCACCAGCGCACCTTCTCGGCGCTGCCGGCCAAGGCGACGCTGCTCGAGCTCGTGATCGAAACCCGTGACCGCGCCCATCTGGACGATGTGCTGGCCAAGCTCGCGGCATCAGGTTTTTCGGCGCGCTGCACGTAAATGCGTAGCCCGGATGGAGCGAAGCGCAATCCGGGGTTCTCGCACGTGGCTCCAGCAGTCCCGGATTACGCTTCGCTGCATCCGGGCTACGTAACTGCAGCTCGATCTCGCCTCTGTCAGCGCAACAGATTGGTCCGCGCCAGGGTGACGACCTCGTCGGCGCGGCCGTTCAGCACTGCCTGCACCATGTAGAGCGTGAAGCCCTTGGCCATTTCGGTGGTCACCTTGGGCGGCATCGCGAGCTCCAGGCGGTTGACGACGGCGTCGATCACGACCGGCCCGGGATGCGCGAAGGCTTCGGCAAGCTTGCCCTCGACCTCGGCCGGATCCTCGATGCGCACTCCCTTGATGCCGGTGGCCTCCGCCATCGCGGCGAAGTTCGGATTCTTCAGCTCCGTGCCGGTGTCGAGGAAGCCGGAGGATTTCTGCTCGAGCTCGATGAAGCCGAGCGCGCCATTGTTGAACACGATCACCTTCACCGGCAGCTTGAGCTGCGAAAGACTCAAGAGATCGCCCATCAGCATCGTGAAGCCGCCGTCGCCGGAGAGCGAGATGACCTGGCGTCCCGGCGCGGCCGCCTGGGCGCCGATCGCCTGCGCCATCGCGTTGGCCATCGAGCCATGCCAGAACGAGCCGATCAGGCGGCGCTTTCCGTTCATGGCGAGATAGCGCGCCGCCCAGACCGTCGGCAGGCCGACGTCGCAGGTGAAGATCGCGTCCTCGCTGGCGAGCTGGCTCGCGAGGCGCGCGATCTGCTGCGGATGCAGCGTGCCGCCCTTGCGGCCGGAAGCGAGCTCGTCGAGGCCGCGGCGCGCTTCGGCATAATGCTTGCGCGCGCCATCGAGAAACCGCCGGTCGTCCTTGGCCGTCAGCCGCGGCAACAGCGCGCGCAATGTCGGGCCGACCTGCCCGATGACGCCGAGCTCGACGGGCACGCGCCGGCCGATCGCCTCGGGCCTGACATCGACCTGCGCGATCCGCGCGTCCTTCGGATAGAATTGTCGATATGGGAAATCGGTGCCGAGCATCAGCAGCGTGTCGCAGTTTTCCATCGCATGATAGCCGGAGGAAAAGCCGATCAGGCCGGTCATGCCGACATCGTAAGGATTGTCCCACTCGACATATTCCTTGCCGCGCATGGCGTGGACGATCGGCGACTTCAGGGCTTCCGCAAGCTGCATCAATTCGTCATGCGCGCCGGCGCAGCCGCTGCCGCAGAGCAGCGTGACACGTTCCGATTGGTTGAGGAGGTCGGCGAGTTGTTTAAGCGCGGCATCTGATGGCGCCACCGCCGGCTGCGACAGGACCAGCCCTGTCGATGTCGAGGCAGACGTGCCGGTGGCCGGCTTGAGCGCGATGTCGCCGGGAATCACGATGACGCTGACGCAACGTTCGGCGATTGCGCGCCGCACCGCGATCTCGAGCGCGCGCGGCATCTGCTCTGCGCCCGACACCAGTTCGCAATAGGTCGAGCATTCCCGGAACAGATGCTCCGGATGCGTCTCCTGGAAAAAGTGCGAGCCGATCTCCGGTGAAGGGATATGCGCCGCGATTGCCACCACCGGCACGCGCGACCGATGGCAGTCGAACAGGCCGTTGATCAGATGCAGATTGCCGGGCCCGCAGCTTCCGGCACAGACGGCGAGTTCGCCCGTGATGTGCGCCTCGGCGCCGGCGGCGAAAGCCGCAACTTCCTCGTGGCGCACATGCAGCCACTCGACGCCGCCGTGGCGGCGCAGTGCATCAGTGAAACCATTCAAGCTGTCGCCGACAATGCCGTAGATGCGCTTCACGCCGGCTGCGGCAAAGGTCTCGACCATCTGGTCGGCAACGGTGCGGGCCATGAGATTCTCCCTGGGGAATGGAGGTTTCGGTCAGAGTATGCGTCGGTGGCGCCAAGGATAGGCCATCCGGCCCGAGCGAGGCGAGGACTGCTCACAGCATGGTGACCGGGATATTTCCGGTTCGCACGGCCTCGTCTTGAGACCGTAAGGGCCTTGCTTCTAGCGGCCGGCCCAGTGCACGAAGCGGCGTTCGACGAGCAGAAACAGCAGATTGAGCGCATAGCCTAGCGCGCCGGCGGCAAAGATCGCGGCATACATGCCGGGCATGTCGAACAATTGCTGCGCCTCAAATACGCGCTGGCCGAGCCCGTCGGTCGAACCGATGAACATTTCGGCGACCACGATGATGACAAGCGCGAGCGACACGCCGTTGCGCAAACCCACAAAGGTCTGCGGCAGCGACTCCAGCAGCATCACGTCGAACAGCACGCGCATCCGCGACGCGCCCATCACCTTGGCGGCAAGCAGGCGGGTCTTGCGCGCGTTCATGACGCCATAGGCGACGTTGAACAGGATCACGAGGCCGGCGCCGAACGCGGCCACCGAAATCTTGGTGCGGTCGCCGACGCCGAACAGCACCAGGAACAGCGGAAACATCGCGGAGGCCGGCGTCGAACGGAAGAAGTCGATCAGGAACTCGACCGAGCGATAGAGTTTTTCCGAGGAGCCGAGCAGGATGCCGAGCGGAATGGCGATGACGGCCGCAATCGCGGTGGAGGAGATCGTCCGCACCACGGTCTTGACGAAATCGACGCCGAGCTTGCCGCTGGTCATGCCTTCCCACAAGGTCTTGAACGTCGCGGCGGGCGAGGGCAGGAGCACGGGATCGACCAGTTTCAGCCCGTTCACCAGCGTCCAGACGGCGAGCAGCATCGCGACACCGACCAGCGGCAGCAACGCCCTCGCGATTTGCTTGCGTCCGGTCATCCGCGGCGCACCTCGTGTTGAAACAGTTTCAGGCAATGCGCCTTGGTGGCGACGAAGGAGGGCTCGGTCATCGTCTTGTCAGAGCGCGGCCGCGGCGCGTCATAGGGCACGAACTCGACCACCCGTGCCGGATGGCGCGACAGGAGCAATACGTAGTCGGAGAGCCACCAGCCCTGCGATCATGTTGATCAGCGTGCTCTTGCCGCAGCCATTCGGCCCGAACACGGAAATGAGCTTGCCGCGCGGGATATCGAAATCGAAATTGTCATAGATCACTGCGTCAGGGTAACGCTTGGAAAGCCCGCGGATCGTGACATGCGGCGCCGTCCGGCGCGACTCGTCGAAGCCGCTGGCCGGCCCGCTCGCCATGCTTGCGGCCGCACTCGTCATACGCCCCTCAGAACTTGTGCAGGAATTTGCTGACGTCGATCTTTTCGGGCACGACGCCGATCGAGTTGCCGAAATCCGCGAAGGCCTGCAGATCGGCAAGCTGCTCCTTGGTCATGTCGCCGACCATCACATAGCCGAGCATCGGCACCATATCGACCACATTGTCCGGCGTGTAGGTATTCTTGGCGAGGTGCTTGCGCGCTTCATCCGGATTGGCGTTGATGAAGGCGATCGCCTTGGCCCAGGCGGCGGCGAAGCGTTTTGCCACATCCGGCCGCTTCTGGATGAAGTCGGCGGTCATCGCGCAGCCGGCGGCGTACGCGTTGGCATTCTCATTGCCGAGGATGTATTTCGAGATCACCCCGGCCTCGATCGGATGCGCGACGCCGGCCTTGATCATCATCGATGCATTCGGCTCGAGCGTGTAGCCGCCGTCGAATGTGCCCGCCGTCATCGCGTTGACGTGCTGGCCCATGTCGAGCTGGTCGATGGTGTAGTCGCCTTCCTTCAGGCCGTTCTTGGCGAGGATCGCTTTGGCGGTGTTGATGTTGGCCGGACCCGGCGCCGACATCAGTTTGGCGCCCTTGAGATCGGCGATCGTTTTCGCCGCAAAGCCGCTGCGAACCACGAACTGCTCCATCTTCCAGACCTTGGTCTGGCTGTTGAGGCTGATATAGGTGGCAACCCCCGGCTTCTTGACATTGGCGTTGAGGCCTTCGAGCGTGACCAGCACGGCGGAGACCTCGATCTGGTTGGTCATCAGCGCCGCGACATTGGCAGGCCCGCCCAGGAGTTTCGTCATCTCGGGCTCGATGTTCTGTTCCCTGAAGAACCCGCGTTCCAGCGCGACGAAATAAGGCAGCGACGAGGAGAGCGGGAACACGCCGACGGCGACCTTGTCCTGCGCCAGCGACGGGGCGGGCAGCGCCGCAAAGGCTGCGAGCAGGGCAAGGATCGCGGTCACTCGGGTCGTCAATTGCATGGAAATTTCCCCTGGGAAGTCCCGTTGGGAGTAGCAAGAAATGTGCCGCGATAGACTATGATTGCGACCTCCGAGTAAGCTCGCCCTCATTGCGATCTCTCATCAGGAAAGGCTGACCGTCATGGCTATCCGCTTCAGCCGCGTGATGCACCGAAATTTGTGCGAGACGCCCCCGAAAGCCGTCGGCGGCGAGGGCGTCTGGCTGCTCGCCGAAGATGGCCGGAAAGTTCTTGATGCCTCCGGCGGCGCCGCGGTTTCCTGTCTTGGTCATCAGCATCCGCGTGTGGTGGAAGCAGTGGCGCGGCAAGCGTCAAAGCTCGCTTATGCCCATACCGGGTTCTTCTCGTCCGAGCCGGCGGAGGCGCTCGCCGACAAGCTTGTGGGTCACGAACCCGGCGGTCTCGCTTACGTCTATTTCGTCAGCGGCGGATCGGAAGCGATCGAAGCCAGCATCAAGCTGGCGCGGCAGTACTTCGTCGAAATCGGTCAGAAGCAGCGCCGGCATTTCATCGCGCGGCGGCAGAGCTATCATGGCAACACGCTGGGCGCGCTCGCGGCCGGCGGCAATGCGTGGCGGCGCGAGCCCTATGCGCCGCTGCTGTCGGAGGCGTTCAGCCATGTGACGCCGGCCTTTGCCTATCACGAGCAGCGCGACGGCGAACAGGAAGCCGATTTCGTCACACGGCTCGCGGCCGAACTGGAAGCCGAATTTCAGCGCCTCGGGCCTGATACCGTTGCCGCCTTTCTCGCGGAGCCCGTGGTCGGCGCCACCGCGGGCTGCGTGCCGCCGCCGGAGGGATATTTCAAGGCCATCCGTGAGGTATGCGATCGCCATGGCGCGCTATTGATCCTCGATGAGGTGATGTGCGGCATGGGGCGCACGGGCACGTTGCATGCCTGGGAGCAGGAGGGTGTTGCGCCCGATATCCAGGCGATCGCCAAGGGCCTTGGCGGCGGCTACCAGCCGATCGGTGCAATGCTCTCGAGCGCCCGCATCGCTGAAACGATCCGCGACGGCTCGGGCGCATTCCAGCACGGCCATACCTATCTCGCGCATCCGCTGGCCTGCGCGGCTGCACTAGAAGTGCAGCGGATCATCGACGATGAAAGACTGCTCGATCGCGTGCAGGAATTGGGCCGGCAGCTTGAACGTCGCCTCGTTGAGCGCTTCGGCAATCATCGCCATGTCGGCGATATCAGGGGCTGCGGCCTGTTCCAGGCGATTGAGCTGGTCGCCGACCGCGGCACGCGCGAGCCGTTCGATCCCACTCTTAAGCTTCACCACAAGATAAAGGCCGCGGCATTCGAGGATGGGCTTGCCTGCTATCCCTCCGGCGGCACCGTTGATGGCCGCCGCGGTGACCATGTATTGCTGGCGCCGCCCTATATCGCAACGCCTGGTGATATCGATATGATCGTCGATCGGCTCGGCCGGGCCGTCGACCGGGCGCTGACGAGCATCGGCCATTGATCGGAAGCAGAACAACGAAAATGCGTATCGCACTCATTCACGCCCTGAAACATTCGATTCAGCCGATCGAATCATCATTCGCAAAGCTGTGGCCGGAAGCGCGGCTGATGAACTTGCTCGATGACAGCCTGTCGGCCGATCTGGCGCGCGACGGCCGGTTCACCGACGTCATGACTGAACGTTTCCTCGCGCTCGGCCGCTATGTCGTGAGCACGGGCGCCGACGCGATCCTATTCACCTGCTCCGCCTTCGGTCCGTGCATCGAGGCCGTCGCGCGGGCGCATGCGCCGATGCCGGTCTTGAAGCCCAATGAGGCGATGATCGAGCAGGCTGCGCGAAGCGGCCGCAAGGTCGGTTTGCTCTCGACATTTCCGCCGACCTTGGCGTCCATGCCTCGCGAGTTTCCCGACTCCGTCGAGCTGATACTGAGGCTGGCGGAAGGCGCGCTGGCGGCGCTCGATCGCGGCGATCGCGCCGAGCACGATCGGCTTGTGGTCGAAGCATCGAAAGACTTGCGCGACTGCGACGTCATCGCGCTCGCGCAATACAGCATGGCGCCGGCGGCATCAGCGGTTGAGCAGGCATCGGGACGACCGGTGTTGACGACGCCGGATAGCGCCGTGTCGAAGTTGAAGGAGATGCTCTGCTGACGGTATCCTATGCGGACAAGCGCGCTGCCGAATCTTCCTGACCAAGCGTCTTCTGGACGAAGAAGTACATCAGAGAGTTGTGCGAGCTGAGCGTTCGCGCGTCGGCATATGCAGCGTACGTTTCCGCAAGCGATGATTCATTCGCTCTCGGGTTGTTTCATCGCTTTCGCTGCCGCCGTTTAACGTTAATTAAACAGCCCCAACAATAAGTTCGCCCCTGCTAAAGAGGTTGGGCCAAAGGCCAGACTGCAACGAGGTGGGCATGATCAAAGGTATTCAAAACTTACGGATCGGAGCCAAGCTTGGCATTGCATCCGCGCTCGGCGTGATCTTCGTCGCGCTGATGATCGTGAATCAACTGACGGCGAATGCCACGGTCAGCCGCACCAATGAGAGCGTGCTCCTGCAGTCCAACATCGCGCGCGCGGCAATCGACGCCAAGGCGGAGGCGCGAGGCCTGCAGATCGGCGCGGCCAACATCCGCGTTGCCACCACCGATGAAGAATTGCAGAAGGCCACCGAGTATCTGGCGGCACGCTACAAAGGATTCCTCGGGTTCATCGATGATATCTCCCGTCTCTCGGCCGCCGATGCGCGCTCGCAGTTGGAGAAGCTGAAGAGCACGGCGACTGCCTATGAGTCCGCCGCCGAGAAACTGGCGAAGATGAAAACCGAGCTTCTGGAAATTGCCTCCGTCGAAGCTTCCGGGCTGACGATCTCGAACGAGGCCCAGGCGCGCGCCGCCCAGTTGACGACGGATTCACGACAGATCGCCAATGACGTCATGCTGTCGCTTTCCGCGGAGCTCGAATCCAACGCCAATGCGATTGTGGACCGTGCCAAGCAGGCTATGGCCGGCGAGATCGAAAAGGCGACGCAGCAGGCAGCCTCGGCCGACAGGATGTCGCTAGCGATCGGCGGCGTTGCGGCCCTGCTGCTGATCGTGACCTCGGTGCTGTCGGCGCTTTCGATCGCGGGACCGATGCGCAGCCTGAGCCGGGCCATGCAAGAACTCGCGAATGGTAACTTCGACGTCCAGTTGCCCGGCATCGGGCGCAAGGACGAAATCGGCGCGGTCGCGCGCGCTGTCGAGACATTCAAAGTCAAGGCGGAAGAGAGGGCGATGCTCGAGGCCGACTCCAAGCGCCGGCAGGATGATACCCTCGCCGGGCAGCGCCGGGCCGAGATGATCAAGCTTGCGGATGCGTTCGAGGGAGCGGTGGGCGAGATCGTCAGCACCGTCTCGACGGCGTCGACGGAGCTGGAGCACTCCGCAAAGGCGCTCACCTCGACGGCCGAGCGCACCCAGGAAATAACGGTTGCGGTGGCGTCGGCTTCCGAAGAAGCGTCGGCCAACGTGCAATCAGTGGCGACCGCCACTGAAGAATTGTCGTCTTCGGTGAACGAGATCAGCCGACAGGTCCAGGATTCGGCGCGAATCGCGGCTGATGCGGTCGGCCAGGCGCGCGCCACCACCGAGCGCGTGAGCGAACTTTCCAAAGCCGCCAGCCGCATCGGCGATGTGGTCGAGCTCATCAACACCATTGCAGGCCAGACCAACCTCTTGGCGCTCAACGCCACCATCGAGGCTGCGCGCGCCGGCGACGCGGGCCGGGGCTTTGCGGTCGTCGCATCCGAGGTGAAGGCACTGGCGGAGCAGACGGCGAAGGCGACCGGCGAAATCGGTCAGCAGATAGCGGCGATCCAGACCGCGACCAATCAATCGGTCGGCGCCATCGGCCAGATCAGCAACACGATCGAATCGCTGGCGGAGATCGCCTCGACGGTCGCCGCCGCGGTCGAAGAGCAGGGTGCGGCGACGCAGGAGATCGCGCGCAACGTGCAACAGGCTGCACAAGGGACCGAGGAGGTCTCTTCGCGGATCACCGACGTGCAGCGCGGCGCCACCGCGACAGGCTCGGCGTCCACGCAGGTGCTCTCGTCCGCGCAATCGCTGTCCCGCGACAGCAGCCGGCTCCAGACGGAAGTTAGCCGGTTCCTGCAGACGGTGCGGGCTGCCTGACCTGACCAAAAGGTCGTCTCGGGCCGAGTGAGGTTCCTGAGACGTCCAACTCCACTTCGATTCCGATCGCGGAATGAACTCCCGCATTTCGCGCGCGTTGTCCTCGTACATGCTCGATTGTACGGGGAACCGATCATGACGAAACACGACAAGACGAAACGGCCGAGCGATGTCGACCTCTATCGCAATCCGCTGATCGGCGGATCGAAGGGCGTCACGATGGCGCAGGCGACGCCGGACGATCTCGAGGAGGTCGAAGGCGAGAACACCTTTGAGGGCGACGTCGAGAACGATACCAACCCGCAAGGCGGTATCGAGGCGCCAGATCGCCGGCAAGGCCGCCCGTCGCGCGATCAGACGCCGAAATCGCGCAAGACGGTGCTGCAGGGCAAGAAGACCCATGAGCAGCAGTTGCGGATGCTGGAACGCAAGCCCGATGTTCCCGACGCGCGCAATGTCGAGCAACGAGGCGCGCGCATTGTGGAAGATGCAGGCGCGAGACATCCGAAACAGGATGCGCGCCAGTCGGAATTTCCGGTGAGCCGCGGCGGGCTGAACCAGGAAAGCCACCACAACAAGCACAACGATCCCGGCCAGAGCGGCCATAAGCCGCAGAAGCACGGCGGGTGACGCAACTGAAATCGTGATTCGGTTGAACGGAACCAGATCACGATTTCATCTTCTGGTTTGAGCATGATCTCCGCTCAAACGCTTCGCGTTTTGTTGTCGCGAGGGCAAACCGGTCTCCGCCTTCCCGGATCATGCTCTATGGTTTGGCGGCCGCCTCCGTGCGCAGCCATTTTCGTGGCGGCGGCTGGTAGGTTCCAAAGCGGCTGAGCAGCGCGTCCACCTTGGTTTCGATGATGAGCATCTCGGCATAGGCTGCGATCGTGAAGCCTTCGGCGACCATCCTCTCCACCATCGCGATCAGCGGCGCGAAGTAATCCTTTACGTTCAGCAGGCCGCACGGCTTTTGGTGGATCCCGAGCTGGGCCCAGGTCCATTCCTCGAAAAGTTCTTCGAGTGTTCCGGCACCGCCTGGCAGCGCGATGAAGCCATCGGATAGCTGTGCCATCATCGTCTTGCGCTCATGCATGGTTTCGACGATGTGAAGCTGGCTCAAGCCCGTGTGTCCGATCTCGCGCTCGACCAGCGCGCGCGGAATGACGCCGACGACACGCCCGCCTGCCGCGAGCGCCGCGTCTGCCACCGCTCCCATCAGCCCGACCTTGCCGCCGCCATAGACGATGGTGACGCCGGCCTTTGCCAGCGCCTGTCCGGTGGCGACCGCCGTCTCCAGATAGATCGGATCACGGCCCGGGCTGGAGCCGCAGAAGATACAGACGGATTTCAGCGCTTTGGCGTTTTGGTTCTGCATTGGATGTGTGCGGACCTTTCGTGCTGCAAACGATTCGTCGGCGGATCGACGTTAGCATGAGGGGCTGGGGATCGCGGCGTTGCGCTACAACGTGATGCATCGGCGGATCGGTGCTGTGAATGACCTGCGCATACATCTTTGAATTCAAACAGGAATTTCTCCGTGCGGGCGGGTCGAGCCAGATCGGGTTTTGCGCCAGCCGGTAACGTATGCCGATCCGGGAAGGGCTTCATCAACAGGCCTGTCATCGACCCCCGGGACTGTCATCAATCTGTCGTGTCGCCTGCGCTTAGCTGCGGAACCAGTCCGGCATGCTATCATGGCCGCGGCCGAGAGGGAGTGAGGCGGTGAGCGAAACGACGAGTGTCCCGGCATTGCCGGCAGATGCATCAGTGATTGCACGTATCAAGTCCGAAATCGATATTTCAGATCGTTCGCGCATCGTCACGTTCGGCGAGCGCGCCCAGCGGTCGGTGGTCGAGTTCGCCGACCGCATTCTGTCCCAGACGCAAAATCGAGAGCTCGGAACAACCGGCAAGCTGTTGTCGGACATTTTGGCAAAAGCGCGCGGGCTCGATCCCGCCGATCTCAAGGACAGCGGCCTCTTGACGCGCCTGTTCTCGTCGGCGGAGGCACGGCTGCGCCGCTTTGCCGAGCAGTTCGGCGATGTCGCCTCGCAGATCGATCGCGTTTGCGTCGAGCTCGATCGCAACAAGGAGGTCCTGCGCCGCGACATCGCGCTGCTCGACGATCTCTATGAGCAGACCAGGACCGCGCTCGGCCAGCTCGACGCGCATATCAACGCCGGCAAGGCCTTCGCCGCGGACTTCCGCGGCGGCAAGCTGGTCGCGATGGAGCGGGCAGCGACCGCGCAAGGCCAAAGCAGCGACGCCTTGCTCGCGGCGCAGACCTATCAGGACGCACTCCAGGCGCTCGACCGGCTCGAGAAGCGCATCTTCTATCTGCAGCAGGCACGCCAGATCGGCATCCAGCAGTTGCCGCAGATCCGCATCGTGCAATCGGGCGACGAGACCCTGATCGAGAACCTGCAGGCCACCACCGAACTCACTATCCCGGTGTGGAAGCAGAAGATGATCCTGCTGCTCGGGCTGAACCGGCAGAAATCCGCGCTCGAGCTGCAGAAGACCATCACCGATGCCACCAACGAGATGATGCGCCAGGCCTCCGAGATGATGAAGACCCAGGCGATCGAGATCGAGAAACAGTCGCAGCGCGGCATCGTCGACATTACGACGCTGGAAAAGACCAATCGCGACCTGATCGACACCATCTCGGGCGTGCTCGCCGTGCAGGAGCAGGGCCGCACCAAGCGCGCC
The DNA here is from genome assembly GCF_043638955.1 of Bradyrhizobium sp. 31Argb. Lineage (NCBI taxonomy): Bacteria > Pseudomonadati > Pseudomonadota > Alphaproteobacteria > Hyphomicrobiales > Nitrobacteraceae > Bradyrhizobium > Bradyrhizobium sp. 31Argb. The sequence continues at coordinate 18,593 of NZ_JBEGDB010000103.1, forward strand.
GAGATCGAACAGCGCATGTCGGAGCTGACCGACGAGTTGAAATCCGCGGTGACCAAGGCCTCTGCATGAGCCTCGCGTTGTTCCCGCGGCGCTGGCTTGCGCTGCTCGCTGCGGCGCCGCTGATCGCCGTACTGCTCTCCGGCTGCAGCGGCGGCCCGGGACCGCAATTCACCATCCTGTCGGGCTCGGAGAATGACGTGCTCGAGCCGCTGGTGCTGGAATTCTGCAAGTCGCGCAATGCCGCCTGCACCATGCGCTATCAGGGCTCGCTTGACATCGCGCTGGCGCTCAAGGGCGACGATCCGCCGGCCGACGCGGTGTGGCCGGCGGCCTCGATCTGGATCGACATGTTCGACACCAAGCGCCGGGTGAAGTCGGTCAAGTCGATCGTGCAGATGCCGGTCATCCTCGGCGTGCGCCGCTCCAAGGCGCAAGAATTGAACTGGATCGGCGCCAAGGTGACGGCCAAGGATATTCTCGCCGCCGTCGAGGCCGGCCGATTGAAATTCCTGATGACCTCGGCGACGCAGTCGAACTCGGGCGCGGCCGCCTACCTCGCGATGCTCGCGGCCGGCATCGGCAAGCCCGACCTGATCGAAGCCGGCGATCTCGACAAGCCCGAGGTGCTGGCGACGGCGCGCGGCCTTCTGAAAGGGGTCGAGCGCAGCGCGGGGTCGAGCGGGTGGCTCGCCGATCTCTATCGCGACGGCGAGCGGAATGGTGCGCACTACCAGGCGATCTGGAACTATGAGGCTGTCATCAAGGAGACCAATGACAAACTGATCGCCGATGGCCACGAGCCGCTCTACGCGATCTATCCGGAAGACGGCGTGGCGGTCGCCGATTCTCCGCTCGGCTTCGTCGATCGCGGCCGCGGCAAGGACGTCGAGACCTTCTTTGCCGATCTGCAGGCCTTCCTGCTCAAGGGCGAGGTTCAGGCGCGGATCGCCAAGACCGGACGGCGGGTGGAGGTCGGCCGTGCTGCGCCGCTTCCCGCCGATCCCAAGACCAATCTGGATCCGGCGCGCGCGCTGAACGTCATCCGCCCGCCCGAGCCCGCGGTGATTCAGAAGGCGCTGTCGATCTATCAGGAGGCGCTCCGCCGTCCCTCGCTCACCGCTTTGTGCCTCGACGTCTCCGGCAGCATGCAGGGGGCCGGCGAGACCCAGTTGCTCGACGCGATGCGTTTCCTTTTGACGCCCGCCCGCACGCGCGAGCTGCTGGTGCAATGGACCAAGGCGGACGAAATCCTGCTGCTGCCGTTCAACGATCATGTGCTGTGGACGGCGCGCGCCACCGGCGCCGACCCCGAGCAGACCACGCTTCTCACCCAGGCGCTGGAGCTGCGCGCCGGCGGCGGCACCGATTTCTACACCTGTGGCGAGCGGGCGCTCGTCGCCATGAAGCCGCTGCTCGACGGCGGGGAGCATTTGCCGGCCATCGTCATCATGACCGACGGCAAGAGCCAGGGCTATTTGTCGACGTTTGAGGCCGCGTGGCGGGCGGATGGCCAGCGTGTGCCGGTATTCGGGGTCACGTTCGGCGACCAGGTCGATCGCAGCCAGCTCGACAATCTCGCGAAGCTGACCGGCGGCAGGGTGTTCGACGGCACCAAGAGCCTGACGGACGCGTTCCGCTCGGTGCGGGGATATAATTGATGGCGGCCGCGCCGTCCGGGCTCGGCTGGATTGCCGGTGGCGCGGCGGCGGCCATCCTGCTGCCTTCGCTTGCGATCGGCGTCGGGATGCCGTTCTGGATCGCTCTCCTCGTCAGCGCGCTCGCCGGCGGCGGCGTCGTTGCGGTGATGGCGCCGCGCAGGCGCTTCGCCGAGCTCGACGCCAGCGGCGCGGCGCGCGGCCGCATCGAATTCGCGCGCGAGCTCCTCACGGAGGCCGAGCCGCTGACGGAGCGCATGGAAACCGCGGCGGCAGCGATCCGGACCCGTGCGGTGGCCGAGCGCGTCCGCCACCTCGTGAAGATCGCGCGCGATATCTTCGCCGCGATCGAGCGGGACCCGCTGCGCATCGACCGTGTCAGGCGCTTCCTCACCTATTACCTGCCGCGCGCGGCCGAGATCACTGAGGCCTATGCTTCGCTGGAGCGCAGCGCCGTGCCCGACGCCGCGCGGCTTGCCGCGACCGGTGAATTGATCGAGCGGCTCGATGCCGCGTTCACGCGCTACGCGGCCAATCTGCAGGATGCCGATCTCGACAGGCTCGACATCGAACTCAAGCTTTTGAAAAGCTCGCTCGACGAGGATATCGGACCGGCGCGGGCCGATATCCCGTCCGGGCAGAAGAAGGGAACAACCTGATGGCCATGTCGCGTCGTGCGTTCGGGATCGGCCTCGTCGCCGCAAGCGCCGCGGCGACCGGAGGCTATCTCTATCTTCGCGAACATCCTGAGATCGCCGGCCGCTTCGGTGAAGCCAAGAAGCTGTTCGGGTTCGCCGGCGGCGAGAAGGAAGGCTTCCTCGCCAATGCGCGTGTCCGCGGCGTGCTCGAACGCCGCTTTGGGCTGGTGCTCGACGGGCGCCGCGCTGGATCGGTGGAGATGGTGCGCGAGCGTGCATTGCTCGACCAGAAGCCGCAATTCCTGTGGCCGTCTTCCTCCGTGCTGGTGGAGGTGGCGCGCACCTCGGGCCTGAAGATTTCGCGCGACCAGGTGATCTTCAATTCGCCGATCGTGCTCTATTCATGGGACCGCATTGCCGATGGTCTGGTGAAGGGCGGCTTCGCCGAGCCGATGGGCGGCCCGCGCTACAAGGCGGACCTTTCAAAGCTGCTCAAGGCGATCATCGCTGGCGAGACCTGGGCGGCGATCGGCGTCTCAGACCTGTTCGGCCGCGCCCGCATCGTCTGCACCGATCCAAACAAATCCAATTCGGGATTTATGTTCGCCGGCCTCGCGGCGAGCCTGCTCTCGGGCGACGTGGTGATGCCGGATACGTTGAGCCGCATCGACGGCGACGTCGCCACCGTGTTCCGCCGCATGGGCTTCAAGCCGCCGTCCTCGGGAAAACTGTTCGACGATTATGTTGCCGGCGGCGCCGGTGCGCAGCCGCTGATCGTCGGCTACGAGAATCAATTGGTGGAGTGGGTGCTGCAGGATGCCGAGCGCTGGAAGCGGCTGGAGGCCAACGCGCCGGCCAAGCCGGTGATCCTCTATCCGCAGCCGACGGTGTTCTCCGCGCATCCGTTGATCAGCATCGAGCGCCAGGCCGACGACCTCATCGACGCGCTGATGAGCGAAAGCCTGCTCGAAATGGCATGGGAGGATCACGGATTCCGCGGTCCGCTCGGCACCATCGGCAAGGCGCGCAATGCGCTGCTGCAATCGCGCCTGATCGAGCGCATCGACGCGGTGCTGCCGATGCCGGACGCCCCGGTCATGCTGGCGCTGCTCGACCGGTTGGCAGCATAGCGCGCAAGCGGTGCACCGCGCCTTAATCGTTGGGCCTTACCAGCCTGCCGGGCTGGCTATGCCGGCGATCTCAATAGTCGGACTTCGGTCCGCCCTGATACCGGCGCACGTTGGGCCAGTACGCGAGCCAGGGCGCTGCGGGCTCGAAGGCGTAAGGGTAGTACGCGGCTTGTGCAGCGTAAGATGCCGCGGACCAATGCGTGCGGGCGTGCATTTTCGGGCTGCCTGCAACCGCCGCGCCCGAGATTGCGATCAGCATGATGACCGATGCAGCCAGTGCGAGTTTGTTTGCCATGAATTCTTCCTTGTGCCTCCGGCTAACGAATGCATTTTGCGGTAACCGCGAGCGGTGCCGCATGCCGGAACTTCGAAGGTCAGGGTTACGCGCACATTTCAAGGCCGGATAATTCGGTTACATCTGCCACATGCCGCGTGTGCCCGGCAATTGATGGGGCGGGCAATTGATGGGCGTCACAGCTCCGGACCGGACAGCCTCATCTCTCGTTCCGCCCTGAACACATTGCTGTAAAGGTTTGCGATCCATTGGCGGCCGCTTGACGTGACGTTCAGGTATCGAATGGCGGTCGATATCTGCGGCGCAACGGTGTTCCAATAGAACTGCGGATATTTGTACACGACATCGGCCGGGGTATCGTAGCCGAGCTGCTTGTTCATCCCGGTCTCTTCGAATTCATAGAAGAGAGCGTTCGCCTTCCTCAGATAGTTGGGGTCGCCGAGTTGGCCGATCAGGTCCGCGGCGCGCAGCAGCAGGCCCTCTTCATTGTTCAGATCGTCGTCCGACGATGACGGCGCGTAGGGAAATCGCGTGTATTCGATCGCGCGCGCCATCCGGTTGGCGTCGACGTGTTCAACGGTATCGAAACGTTCCAGCGCGAACAGTTTGGACCGGTCCACGTGATAGGGCGCGAGCGCTGCGTCCGACGCGCCGCGCGGAAGCCGGATGGTCGCGCCGGTGACATCGGCGACATAGAGGTCGTCCCCGTCCCCTTGAAGGACGCCGCGGACATAGCCGATGTCGTGGATCAGGCAGGCCAGGATGAAATTTGAATAGTCCTCGGCCGTCGTCGGCCGCGACAAGGCGCGCCCCATCAGGATGTCATGGCCGGCCAGGGTGACCAGCATCGAGTGCTCGATATCGTGATAGAGCGCGTCGCTGTTGCCGATGCATTCGAGCGCCAGGCGCGCCGCATACGGCAGGAGTTCGTTGAGGTAACCGTAAGACGCGCCGAACCGTCCGTTTGTCTCGGAGGCCAGAAAGGCGCCGAGCGCCTGCGCGGTGAGATGTGGAATGGTGAGCATGTTGCTGCTCGCTCAATCGCGGCCGGTCGAAAGATAGCACAGTCGGTTCCGGCCGTCTTCAGGCGGCACGTTGAAAATGATATGGATCGGGACGTTAGAAACGCCCGGGGGCGCGCCGTTGACCTGGATCAACCACAGTGGACTTGTCGTCTTTTTCTCACTTTTCGTGTGCGCCGCACACGAGGCAAAGGCCGTCCCGCTGACGCCGTTCCGCTATCAAGCCCAGGCCCAGCGGCATTGCCCTGATGATTCCGTGGTTTGGCTCGATTTCCGGCGCGCGCGCTATTACCTGAAAGGGCAAAAACGTTACGGACTGGGTCACACCGGAAGCTTTGTGTGCAGGAGCGAAGCCCGCGCCAGCGGCTACCGGCGCTCCCTTCTCGGGCTGAGGTAGCGGTGCGCCCGACCGCACGTGAGGTGGGTGCCTATGCCGATAGGCCGGTCAACCTCGGCCCGCAAGGACCGCTGCAGCCGCCGGATATCCGGCTACGGTATGCATCATGGCGGTTGGTCACGTGACGTTCAGGGAGCTCGTGAAAAGTTGAGTGCAGCCATACTGCCTGAAGACTGTATGTCCGACGAGTACGACCGTGATGCTGCAACGAAGAGGAAATGCCGATGAAGATGGCCTTGAGCATCGCCCTGCTGGTCGTGATGACATCTAGCGCAGGCGCGCAATACCTCGGCAACTATTCCGCCAATCCATATGCCCCGAACTCTACGGGGAACGCATTCGGTGCTGGCAGTCCGTATAATCCAAACGGGATCAACAATCCGTACGGGCGATATGGCAGCGTCCACAGCAACAGCTCCGCCAATAATCTGTACGCGATGGATGCACCCAAGCTGTATGACAGCCAGGGAAACTATCGCGGGCGCTTAAGCAGCAACCCGTATGATCCGGATTCGATTTCAAACCCATACGGCCGTTATGGAAGTCGTTTCTCTCCGGATAGCGTCAACAATCCCTTCGGTGCTGGGAATCCGTACATACCGGATAGCCCGACGAACCCGTATGGCCAAGGCTTCTCCATTCAGGGAGCTGACGACGACTGAAGACTCCCCTCGCTCGCGCCGCACACGGGAGTGGGGTGGAGCGCAGGCGAGGATGAGCGGCTGAGAGATCACATGCGACTAGCGCCGGAGGAAAGCGAAGTCGCGCCTTCAGCCTAGGCAAGCGCTGCTACGCTGCGAGCTTTCGGTGGCACAAACTGCACTGGTCAATTGCCAGCCGCAGCCACATCATGGGTGGTGTGGAGTATTGGGGCCATGCCGCCGTTCTCAAACACGACCCGGGCGAAAACCATAGTGATCTTCGCCATCGCCCGGTTGCGTTGGCGCAGGGGCGTTCTCGGATTGAGGTCTGGCTTGTTGTGGTTTGCCGAGAATGACTTGGTATTCAAAGCGGCCGTGATCTCGCTCGGAATATTTTCTGGGGCAATAACCGCAGTTGCCGTGCTCTACCTGTGACCTGCAAAAGTGCCCGTGATAAACGCATGGCAGCAGGGCCATGATCCGGACAATCCGTTTCTAAAGCATGATCCGGGAAAGTGGGTACCGGTTTTCCGAAAAGATCATGCTCAAACAAAGAGCCAAAGCGGGATGACGATTCGAAGAAAAGTCATCACGCTTTAGGTGAGCGTCAGCGCCAAATGGATCGTCTGCGGGTCTCGCCGCGACACCGGCTTGAAGCCGAATTTTCCGAACACTTTCAGCATCGCGGCATTCTCGGGCAGAACCTCTGCGGTCAATTCCTGTAACCCGGCATTACGAGCAATCTTGACGAGGTGACGCATCAGGATCGAGCCGATGCCGCGTCCTTGCCAGGCATCGACGACCACGAATGCCATCTCGGCTCGCCCGGGCTCGAACACAACGTATCGGCCGCCTCCGACGATCGCCGATTGATCGGCTTCCTCGATGAGTGCGACAAGCGCGACATGATTTCTGAAATCGATGTCCATGAAGAAGGCGCGCTCCTTCTCCGAGAAGCCGCGCTTCACCGCGAAGAAACGGCGCTGCAGGGATTGCGCGCTCGCCCGCCCGACTGCAGCCATCATGTCGGCCTCATCGTCCGGTCGAAGCGATCGGATTTCGACTTGGCTGCCGTCGTTCAGGCGCTCGAGCGCTGTGTAGGTTGCGGCTTCCGGCATCTGCTGCCTCTTGTTCCAACAATCTGACGGCCGGTTTTGCGACCAAGCGGAGTGAGGAGGCCCACACCGGAGCATGGCGCTCGATTCAACCAAGGCATTCAGAACCATTGCCGCGTCATCGGCAATCAAACCTGCCGCTCGGGGGGGACCACGGTGCTTGATCTAGATCAAGTCGCCATTAGTCACGGGCACTTGATTGTCGTGTGAATCTACGCGGGCCGCGAGGCGCGGCTCGCTCAAGCCGGCTCCGACGATGGACGCCGACCATTCCAATCTGGATCGCACTCTAGTGGTTCATCACAGTGATTTTGACGTTTTGATACCGAGCCATTCGAGGATCGGCAAGTTTTCGGGTGGCAGGAG
>NZ_JBEGDB010000104.1:0-25817 GCF_043638955.1 Bradyrhizobium sp. 31Argb
TGACGCAACCTCGGACCGGCCGACAGTCGGAGCTACATCCGTCAAGCGAAAGTAACATCCTCAGGTGAGGCAATACGGCGTGCCTGATTCCCGAGCCGATCGGCCACAAGCTCTTGCGCGCGCAGGTCGGCGCGATCTGGTTCAGGGTGCGGGTGCGGGGCACGCCGGCACATGTCGCCTATTCAGAGAATGGCACCAGCGCCATTTTGTCCGGCATGCACGTGATCCGTGCGTTCCAGGACTACACCAAGCGGCTCAACGAACAGGCCGTGGATCATCCGTGGTTCAAGACTGTCAAATCGCCGATCAAGTTCAACGTCGGCATCATCAAGGGCGGCGACTGGGCGAGCTCCACGGCGGCCTGGTGCGAGTTCGATTGCCGGCTCGGCCTGCTTCCCGGCACGACTCCGCAGGAGGCGATGCGTGGCATCGAGAAGTGCCTGGCCGACGCACAAGCCACCGACAGCTTCCTGTCGAGCAATCCGGCTGAACTGATCTGGAGCGGTTTCCAGGCTGATCCGTCGGTCTTGGAGCCTGGAAGCGAAGCCGAGCAGGTGCTCGCTTCGGTGCATCAAGTGGTTTTCAACGAGCCGATGCAATTGCAGATCGGCACCGCCGTTACCGATACGCGCTACTACAAAGTGGATTATGGAATTCCGGCGCTGTGCTACGGCCATTTCGGCATCGGGCCGCATGCGTTCAATGAACGCGTCGATCTCGAAAGCGTCCGCAAGATCACACTGAGCATCGCGCTCTTCGTCGCCAACTGGTGCGGGTTGAAGAAGCTGTGATGGTCGCCGCCGCATCTGCGGCCGGCGCGTCTCATCCAGAGAGCCATGTAAACAGGAAGCGGGGATGTCATGGGAATGAATAGACGTGAATTCGGCAAGTTGGGACTGGCCGCGGGAATGGCCGGCGTTGCGGGGATCCCGCTCGGCTTGCACCGTGCCGCGGGGCAGACGCGCGGCGGCACGCTCAGCACCATTACCCATCCGGAACCGGCCATGCTGGTGTCCGCGATCAGTCAGCTCCAGTCGACACTGACGATCTGCGGCAAGATCTACGAGAGCCTGCTTCGTTACGATTTTGACCTGAAGCCGATCCCGGGCCTGGCGCAGTCCTGGACCGTTTCGCCCGACGGGTTGACCTATACGTTCAAACTCTTTCCGAATATCACCTTCCACGACGGCAAGCCGCTGACGGCCGACGACGTCATCTTCTCGATGACCAAGATCCTGCCCGAGACCCACGCGCGGGCCCGGCCGATCTTCACCCGCATTGAAAGCGCGGAAGCTCCCGATCCGCTGACCGTTGTGTTCAAGCTCAAGTCGCCGTTTTCCCCGTTCCTGGGAGCGTTCGATTGCACCACGGCGCCGATCTTGCCGAAGCACATCTACGAAGGCACGGATTTCAAGACCAACCCTGCGAACGACAAGGCAATCGGTTGCGGTCCATTCAAGCTGAAGGAATGGGTGCGGGGGTCGCACATTCACCTGATCAAGCATGAGGGCTATTACCGCGCCGGTGAACCTCATATCGACGAGATCATCTACCGGGTCATTCCGGACGCAGCGGCGCGTTCGGTCGCGCTCGAGCAGGGAACCGTCAAGCTGACGCAGTGGAGCGACATCGAGCAGTACGACGTCGCTCGCCTTACGAAGCTGCCCCATCTCGACATGACGACGAAGGGATATGAATACTTCGCGCCGCATCTGTGGCTCGAACTGAACAACCGGATTGCGCCGATGAACGACAAGCGCTTCCGTCAGGCGGTGATGTACGCGATCGACCGAAAAGCCCTGCTCCAGCGCGTCTACTTCGGTCTGGGCAAGATTGCGACCGGTCCGATCTCGTCGAAGACCCGGTTCTACGAGAAGAACGTAAAGCAGTACGAATACTCACCGGACAAGGCAAAGGCTCTTCTCGACGAGATGGGATTGAAGCCGGGCGCAGACGGCAAGCGGATCACCGTTCCGTTCCTGGTCACGCCATCGGGCGAACTCTATCGTCGTGTCGCTGAGTTCTTGCGCCAGTCGCTGCTGCGAGTCGGCATCGACATCCAGTTTGAAGGTACCGATGTCGCGGGCTGGATCCAGAAGGTCAGCAACTGGGAGTACTCGATGACGACGAATCTCGTCTATCAGCTCGGGGATCCCGCCATCGGCGTGTCACGAACCTACATTTCGTCGAACATTCGCAAAGGCATCATGTTTTCCAACACGGCCGGATATGCCAATCCGGAAGCCGATCGCCTTTTCGAGGAAGCGGCGACCGCCACGTCGGACGAGAAGCGGCAAGAGCTCTACAGCGCGGTGCAGAAGATCGTGGTCGAAGATGTGCCGATCGTATGGCTGTTGGAACAGGACTTTCCGACGTTCACCGACAAGAAGCTCAAGAATGTGACCACGACTGCCATCGGCGTTCACGAGACCTTCGGCGCGGTCCGGTTCGAATGAGCGTTGTCGCCATCACCAAGTACGGAGGCCGCTTGTCGGCCTACGTGCTGGGCATCGCTTACGGAGCGGTGAAGATCATCGGCGTGATCCTGGTCATCGCGACCTTCAACTTTATTCTCGTTCATGCGGCGCCCGGCGACCCGGCGCAGGTGATCGCAGGACAAAGCGGTGCCGCCGACGAAACATTGCTCCGTCAGATACGGTCAGCCTACGGCCTCGATCAGCCGTACCTGGTGCAACTGGCTAGCTCCCTGAAGAAAACGCTGACGCTTGATCTCGGCTATTCCTATCGGCAGCAGCGGACAGTGTTGTCGCTGCTGCTCGAGCGGCTGCCCGCGACCTTGCTGCTCACTGGTACGGCATTCATCTTGTCGCTCGTCTGCGGCACGGCGCTTGGGACCATAGCCGGCACGCGCGCGGGAAAATGGTCCGACACGTTCTTTACCATCGTCTCACTGCTGCTTTATGCCTTGCCGGTGTTCTGGCTCGGCCTGATGCTCGTGCTGCTGTTTTCCGTGCAGCTCAATTGGCTTCCCCCATTCGGCTACGCGACGATCGGCGTCGAGATGACGACGTGGCAGCGCATCGCGGATATTGCCCAGCACATGGTCCTGCCGACCTTGTCGCTGGCCGCTGTCTATCTCGCGATCTACGCCCGGCTGATGCGTTCCTCGATCATCGAGGTCAAGCAGCAGGATTTCATCAAGACGGCGCGCGCCAAGGGCGTGACCGAGTCCCAGATCGTGATGCGCCATCTGCTTCGCAACGCGATCCTGCCCGTTATCACGGTCGCCGGAATGCAGGCCGGCGCCGTGGTTGGTGGCGCGGTTGTCGTCGAGACCGTGTTCGCCTGGCCCGGCTTGGGACGGCTGATCTATGACGCCGTGCTGCAGCGCGACTATCCGGTCATGCAGGGCATCTTCCTGGTCATGTCGGTTGTCGTCATCGGGCTGAATCTGCTCACCGAGGCGGTCTATCGCATGGTGGATCCGCGCATCTCCGTAGGAAGTGTGAAGTGAGGCGAGCCATGAAGACCCTGGCATCCTTTCTTCGGCACCCGGCCGGCGTCATCGGACTGGTCATCCTGACCGGAGTCGTCGTGCTGGCCATCGTGGCGCCGACCCTGTTTCCCGTCGATCCCTGGGATATGGTGGCCGCGCCGTTCCAGCCGCCGTTCGACGGCGAGACGTGGCTCGGCTCCGACATGCTCGGCCGCGACGTCGCCGCCTGTATTGCCTATGGCGCGCGGGTCTCGCTCCTCATTGGCGTGTCGGCGACACTTGCGGCGCTCGCGATCGGCGTCACCGTGGGAGCCGTTGCCGGCTATTTCGGCGGCCGCGTCGACGACATTCTGATGCGCTTTGTCGAATTGTTCCAGACCATCCCGGGCTTCATTCTTGCCATCCTGCTGGTGGCGACGCTCGGGCCTTCACTGAGCAACGTGATCCTCGCGATCGGCGCCGTGAGCTGGCCTCAGCTTGCGCGGCTCACGCGCGCCGAGTTTCTGCGGCTGCGGAGCAGGGAGTTCGTGCAGGCCGCGGTCTGTCAGGGACAGCCGCCGGTGTCGGTGGTGATGCGTCACATCCTGCCGAACGCCGTGTCGCCGATCATCGTGACCGGCTCGCTGATGATCGCCAGCTCGATCCTGATCGAAAGCGCGCTGAGCTTCATGGGGCTCGGTGACCCCAATTTGATGTCCTGGAGATTCATGATCGGCGCGTCCCGGTCGGTGATGCGCCAGGCGTGGTGGATGAGCGTGTTCCCCGGGATAGCCATTTTCCTCACCGTGCTGGCGATCAACCTCGTTGGCGAAGGACTGAACGATACCCTGAACCCGAGACTGTCGCGGAAGGCGCGAGGTGCATGACGGACGAACCGCTGCTTGCAATCGAAAATCTGTCCGTTGCCTTGCCCACGGGTGGCGACCGGCAGTTCGCGGTGGAGAACGTCTCGCTTGCCGTACGTCGCAACGAGATCGTTTGCCTGGTCGGCGAATCCGGTTCGGGTAAGTCGATTACCGCGCACGCCGTGCTCCGGTTGCTGCCGCCGGCTCTTCACGTCGCCGCGGGCGCCATCCGTTTCAAGGATGTGGACCTCGCGACGACGGATGAAGGGGCAATGCGGGCGCTGCGAGGCGGCCCGATATCGATGATCTTCCAGGAGCCGCTTAGCGCGCTCAATCCGCTGACGCGTGTCGGTCAGCAGATCGCGGAAGCCATCGTCACGCACGCTGGCACGAAGCTGTACCGTTCCGAGTTGGACGCGCGGGTCATCGAACTGATCGCGGCGGTCGGCCTGCCCGATCCTCCGGCGCTCGCGCGCAGCTATCCATTTCAGCTCTCCGGCGGTCAGCGCCAACGCATCATGATCGCGATCGCGATGGCCAACGAACCGGCGCTGCTGCTCGCCGATGAGCCGACGACCGCACTTGACGTCACCACGCAAAAGCAAATCCTCGGCTTGATCCGTAAGTTGCAGGCCGAGCGGGGAATGGGCGTCCTGTTCATCACGCATGACTTTGGCGTCGTCGCCGACATCGCCGACCGTGTCGTCGTCATGCGCAACGGCTGTGTGGTCGAGCAGGGCACGGTCGACGAGGTCCTTCGCGCGCCGAAGAACGACTACACCAAGGCACTCATTGCGGCAGTGCCGGGCGGTCGGCCCGCCACAAAGCACAACCATGCGCTGGGCAGCGATCCGTTGGTGGAAGCCCGCGGTCTCAACAAGGTGTTCGCGACCCGGCAGGGCGCCTTCAGGCCAGTGCGACGGGTATCGGCCGTCCAGGACGTCGCCCTCACGCTGCGGCCGCGCGAGACGGTCGCCGTCGTCGGGGAGTCCGGATCGGGAAAATCGACGCTCGCGCGCATGATCATGCGGCTGATCGAGCCCGACACCGGTACGATCGATTTCGATGGAGTGGACTTTCTCAAATTGAAAGGCGCGCAGTTGCGTGCGATGCGCCGCAAGGTGCAGATCGTCTTTCAGGATCCCTTTGCGGCCCTCGATCCTCGACAAAAGGTTGGCGAGGCCATCGCGCGCGGACCGATGACCTATGGAACGCCGCCGGCCGAAGCCATTGCAGACGCAAAGCGACTGTTGGCACGAGTCGGGCTGAAAGAGAGCGCATATGAACGCTATCCTCATGAGTTCTCCGGAGGGCAACGCCAGCGCATTTGTATCGCGCGCGCGATCGCGTTGAAGCCGCTGGTGCTGGTCGCGGACGAGGCCGTTTCGGCGCTCGACGTTTCCGTGCAGCAGCACATCCTGGAATTGCTGGCCGAGCTGCGCGAGGAAATGAACCTGGCAATGCTGTTCATCACGCACGACCTGCGTGTCGCATCGGAGATCGCCGACAGGATCGTCGTCATGCGGCGCGGCGAAATCGTCGAGCACGGGGAGACGCAATCGGTATTTGGCGCGCCGCAGCACGCGTACACCCGCGAGCTGCTCGAGGCCATCCCGGGGCGCTCGTTGTTCGGTCGGCCTCACGAACCGTCGGTCAACGTATGTTTCGCCTAGGCGCTCGCGAACGGGAAACACGGGGCGGAATGATATGAAGACTGGTGCGGATCATCTCTGCGACGCGCTGCTCGCGCTTGGCGTCGATACCTGCTTCGCCAATCCTGGCACGTCGGAGATGCACTTTGTCGCCGCGCTCGATCGTCGGCTGGACATGCGATGCGTGCTTGGGCTGTTCGAGGGCGTCGTCACCGGAGCTGCCGATGGCTACGGCCGGATGACGGACCGGCCCGCGGCCACGCTTTTGCACCTCGGGCCGGGCCTCGCGAACGGGCTCGCCAACCTCCACAACGCCAGGCGCGCCGGCACGCCGATCATCAACATCGTCGGCGAGCATTCGACCGCGCACCTTCCGCTCGACGCGCCGTTGACGAGCGACATCGAAACGCTCGCCCGGCCGATGTCCGCGTTCGTGCGCCGGATCGGCAGTGCCGCCTCGATCGAGCGGGATGTCACTGAGGCCTGGGACGCGAGCCTGGCGAACGGCATCGCGACGCTGATCTTGCCGGCGGACATGGCCTGGTCGGAACGGTCAGCCGGGGCTCCGCTCGCCAGGCGTTCGCCGCCGCCGAGGCGCGAAGTCGATCCGGATAAGTTCAAGACGGTCGTCGATCGGTTGCGCAGCGGTTGCAAGGCGGCGCTGATTCTGTCGGGGCAGGCGCTGCGTGCTGATGCGCTTGCCGATGCCGAGAGGATTTGCGCCAAGACGGGCGCGCGGTTGTTTGCGCAGGGCGTCAACGGGCGCATCGAGCGCGGGCGCGGTCGGGCACCGATCGAGAAGATATCCTTTGCCTGGGAGCCGGGTCGCGCCGCATTGGCGGGCCTCGACATGGTCGTGTTGATCGGTGCCAAGGAGCCGGTCACATTCTTTGGCTACCCAACACAGTCGGGTCGTCTCGCGCCTGAGGGGTGCAGCGTGGTCGAACTCGGCGGGCTCGGTCACGATCTGAAGGGAATTCTCGCCCATCTTGCGGAAGCTGTCGGCGCCAAGTCGGCAGCAGGTTTGCAGACAAGTCACCGGCCGCCAGCCGAGATGTCGCTCCAAGCCGACGGTCCCCTGACCGCCGAAATGATCAATCGCGTGGTCGCTGCGAAGCTGCCGGAGAACGCGATCGTGTGCGACGAGGCGATCACTTCCGCCGGCTTCTACGAGCTGTCCTACAATGCGCCGGCACACGATTATCTGCAGATCACGGGCGGTGCCATCGGGATCGGAGTGCCGATGGCGGCGGGGGCCGCGATCGCCTGTCCCGGGCGCAAGGTCGTGTCGCTTCAGGCTGATGGCAGCGGCCTCTACACGCTTCAGGGGCTCTGGACGCAAGCGCGCGAGAAGCTCGATATCGTGACCATCATCTTTGCCAACCGTGGCTACGCAATCCTCCACGGCGAAATGCGCAAGGTTGGTGTCGCCAGCCCCGGCCAAAATGCCCGCCGCATGCTCGACATCGAGGATCCCGAGATCGATTGGGTCAAGCTCGCGGGTGGCATGGGCGTAGCAGCAGAACGCGTGACGACCGTCCAGCGTTTCGCAGAAGTGTTCGATGCCGCGCTTCGGCAGCGCGGGCCGTTCGTCATCGAGGCGTCGTTGCCGTAATTTCTGAGAGGCGACATTCCATAGACGGGCAACCGCATGACACATTCCAACGCGACCGATCGTGACGGGGCCTTTGCGACGCACAGCGCGCATTGGGGAGCGTTTTCGGCGCGCTGGGACGGTCAGGATGTCTCGATCCTGCCCTACGCCGGCGATCCGGCGCCATCGCCGATCCTCGCCAATTTCAAAGGTGCCCTACGCCACAAGGCGCGTATCCTCAAGCCGATGGTCCGCCGCAACTGGCTCGAGCGTGGGCCTGGCCCGCAGCGGCGCGAAATCGGCGACGATTTTGTCGAATGCGGATGGGACACCGCGCTCGATCTGCTCGCCGGCGAACTCGCGCGCGTTCGCGACAATTTCGGCTCGCGGGCAATCTATGGAGGCTCGTACGGCTGGGCCAGCGCGGGACGTTTTCATCATGCGCAAAGCCAGATCCACCGCTTTCTCAATTTGGTTTGCGGCGGCTATGTGCGTTCGGTCAACAGCTACAGCGCGGGGGCCTCGTCAGTGATTCTGCCGCATGTGATGGGGCCGTTCGAGGCGCTTTCGCGGCGTAATGTCACCTGGGACCAGGTGTGCACCCACACCGATGTCGTGCTCGCGTTTGGCGGCATGCCGATCAAGAACTCGATGATCGCCAGCGGCGGGCTGAGCCGTCATGTCGAGCCCGACGCCATGCGCGAGGCGGTCAAGCGAGGCACGCGGTTCATCTCGATCAGCCCATTGCGCGACGATTTCCCGGCTGAGGCCAAGGCCGAGTGGATTCCGATTCGTCCGGGCACCGACGTTGCCGTGATGCTCGCGATGGCGCACACCTTGCTCGCCGAAAATCTTTGTGACCGCGCGTTTGTCGACCGCTACACGACGGGCTTCGACGTGTTCGAGCGCTATCTTCGCGGCGACAGCGACGCACAGCCCAAGCATGCCGATTGGGCGGCTGCGATCAGCGGAATTGCGGCCGACAGGATCAGGGACATCGCCCGCTTGCTCGTCCGGAATCGCAGCCTCATTGCGGTGGCTCACGCGCTACAGCGCGCACAGTATGGCGAGCAGCCGGTGTGGGCCGCCGCGGTACTTGCCGCAATGGTCGGTCAGGTCGGTCTGCCCGGCGGCGGCTACAATTATGCGCTCGGTGCGATGGGGCACACGGGCCGCCGCGTCAACGCCGTGCCAATTCCGACGATGCCGCAAGGAACCAACCCGGTTCGCGAATTCATTCCGGTGGCGCGGATTTCCGACATGCTGCTGAATCCGGGCGCGTCATTCGCGTATAACGGCCGCGAGCTGCAGTATCCCGACATCAAGCTCGTCTATTGGGCGGGCGGCAATCCGTTCCATCATCATCAGGACATTCATCGTCTGGGTCAGGCATTCGCGCGCCCTGACACGATCGTGGTCCATGAACTCGCCTGGACCGCGATGGCACGGTCCGCTGCCAGTGGCCCCGCGGCGTTCCCAATGCTCCAATAGATTTGGCTCTTTGACAAACGAAAATTTCGCAGCTTTGTAGATTAGTTCTCTTTAGAAGCTATTTTTTCGGCAACCGCGGTGAAGTTTGCGGCAACCTGTCACGCCTTGCCGGTCTTCCGCGGCTTCGACGCGGGTTTGCGCGACGGCGGGGCGATCGGCTGGATATTGGTTTCGGCCAGGTATCGCTGCAGTGCGATAGCGCGGTCGCTCGACTCGACCAGGCGCTGCACCAGGTCGAGCAGCAGCTCGAACTCACGCGCGCTCAGGCAGCCGAATTCTGCGTCGTTGACCTGCATCTGCGTCGGCGCCAGCCGCTCGAGCAACTCGACGCCCCGCGACGTGACGCTGAGCGAGAGTCGTCGGCGGTCGCCTTGATGCGCCGCCTTTTCGATCAAGCCCTTGCTTTCCAGCTTGTTGGTCACGGTGGTGACGAAGGCGCCACTGAGATGGAGGTGGTCGGCGACGGTCTTGACGTGGACGTCGCCTTGCGCCGCCAGATGCCGGATCGCGATCAGCGTGGTGTACTCGATTCCGGGAAGGCCGATGACGGCGGCATGGCCGTCGCGCAGGGTCTGATGCCGGGCCAGAAATCCGAACAGGCTGTGCACCAGTTTGCGAAACTGCTGGTCGGAGCCGTCTACGAGCAGTTCAGGGCGGGAGGTCGTGAGCGCAGTGCGATGGGTGATGCGTCCGGCGCCGGGCTTGGTGGTGATGGCGCGCGCTGCTGTCTTGGCCAAGGGATCATCTCATTGATTGGGTTCGTCGGAAGATTGAACGCTCCCAATGGCAATTGCAATGCTTGTAATTGCAATGCTTGTGCCCGGATGGGCACAGCGTTTATTGCCGCCTTGACATTCAGTCCATAATAGCTTCGGATAGTAGCTATCTAATCCTGCATCGGGCTGGCACGAGGTGCCATTTGTTCGATGTTCTTTTTTGGGGATCGCGATGGACGAGGCATCATCCGGGGCGGCTGCGGGCGGTTTGGTCAAGAACGGCGCCGAGCACGTCGCAAGCGTGCGGGACGGCAGGGCGGTCTTTCTCGACGGCGAGCGCGTCGCCGATGTATCGACGCATCCTGCCTACCGTCATGCCGTCGAGTCGGCCGGTGTGCTGTACGATTATCAGGCGCATCCCGACAATCTGGAGCGGATGACTTTTGACGTCGGCGGCGGCCGGCGCATCAGCCGCGCCTGGCAGCTCCCGAGGAGCTATGAGGATCTGGTCGAGCGTCGAAAGGCGCTGGTGGAGTGGGCCGAATTGTCATGCGGCTATCTCGGCCGGTCACCGGACCACGTCGCGTCTTCGATGTCCGGCATGATGATGGGCATCGAGGTTTTCGAAAATTATGACTCGAAGCGCGCTCAGGCGTTTCGCGACTGGTTCGACTACGCCCGCAAGAGCGACCTGTTTATGACTTACGTCATCAACAACGTGCAGGGCGACCGCTCCAAGGCGTTTGGCAGTCAGGGCAAGGGCGCCGAGGACATGGTGGCCCGTATCGTCGACGAGGACGCTTCGGGCATCACCATTCGCGGCGCCAAGCTGTTTGCCACCAGTGCGATCATGGCGAATGAGCTGTTTGTGGGCTCCGGCCAGCCGCTCCGGCCGGGTGAGGAGCATCTGGCATTTTCCTGTGCGCTGCCGATGGGCACCAAGGGATTGAAAATGCTGTCGCGAAAGTCGTTCGAGGCGCACGCGGTCAGCGAATACGATAATCCGCTCGCCTATCGCTACGACGAGAACGATGCCCTGGTGTTCTTCGACGACGTCAAGGTGCCGTGGGAACGCGTCTTCCTGCTGCGCAACACCGACATGTGCCGGGCCCAGCTCCATGATACACCGGCGCACATCTATCAGAACTATCAGGCGCAGATCCGGCTTTCGGTCAAGCTGCGGTTTCTGGTCGGCCTGGCGCGCGGCATTGCGCAGACCATCGGCACCATCAATTTCCCGCCGGTGGTCGATACGCTCGGCAAGCTCGCGTCGCAGGCCGCGCTGATCGAGGGCATGGTGTTCGGCATGGAAGCCGGCGGCGCCATGCGCGGCGAATATTTCCTGCCCAACAAGCATCTGCTTTATGCGGCGCAGGTCCAGTCGCAGGAAATGTATCCGCAGATCATCAGCACTATCCGTGAATTGGCCGGTGGGGCGCTGTTGATGCTGCCGTCATCGGTGCGGGATTTTGCCAATCCGGAATTGGCCGACATCATCTCGCTCACGCAGATTTCGCCGGCGATGAGCGGCGAGCAGCGGGTCAAGATGCTGAAAATGACCTGGGATGCGGTCGGCTCGGAATTCGCTTCGCGCCATCTGCAGTACGAGATGTTCTACGCCGGTGCGCAGTTCGTCACCCGCGGTCACAGCTATCGCACCTATGACTGGGATCGCGCCTCAGGCCTCGCCGACCGATTGGCGAGCAAGTACCGGTTGCCGGATTTCGAGAATTAATGCGCGGCGCCTGAGAAGTCGCGGGGCAGGCGGTTTTCCGCGACGCGTACGTTGCGGATACCCGCGGGCGTGTTGCGGCTGCGACCCACAAAGCGCGGTACGCCCGCCGTCAACACGGCTGATACCGCGGGGACGTCGCCGTTGCGCAATGCCGACAAGGCGTCATCCTGCGAGCCGCCGGCGCAGGCGTCGATGAGGAGTACGTCGGCTTCCTTGCCGGATTGCAGCATGCCGGTGTTGAGCCGATAGACGCGCGCGTTGTTGCCGGTGGCCGCGGCGATCGCCTGTTCCGGCGGCATGCCGCCGAGGCTTGCGAGGTGGCTGATCGTGTAGAACATGCCGAGCGGCATGATGCCGCTTCCGGTCGGCGTATCGGTGGCGATCAACAGCCGCTCCGGCTGCCCCGCATCATCGAGCAGTTTGGCCGTCAGCAGCGCGGTGCGCAGATTGCCCGCGGTGCAAAGCTGCAAGGCAATGGTGCTCTCGTTGACCAGCCGGGCAAAGCCCGCCTCCGGCATCGCCACCGGACCGCCATTGACGTGAAAGGACACGGTGGGATTGGATGCCAGCACATGCTCGGCCCAGATGCCTGACGAGCCGGGGATCGACGAGCCGCCGGTGTGCATGGTGGTCACCATGCCCAATCGTCGCGCCGCCAGCATCAACGGTGCATAGTCGAATGGCGTGGCGAAGGCGCCGAACCCAGCCTTGGCGAGCCAGATGCCGGCGCCTGCGAGTTCCTCGAGATCACCTTCAGTGAGGCCAGGCTCGAGAATGACCGAGCCGGCGTGAACCCGCACGCCGCCGGGACGATAATCCAGAAAGCAGGCCCGCGCCGCCAGCGCTAGCGCCTTGACGCCGGCCGCATCCTTCGGCCGGCCCGGCACATGCACCTCCGATGCGGTGATCGCCGTCGTCGTGCCGCCGTGTAGATAGCTTTCGAGATAGCCGACGACGCGCTGGCGCGGGGTGTAATCGCCGAACGTGATGTGCACGTGGCTGTCGATCAGTCCGGGCACCGCCGTCGTTCCCGCGGCATCAATCACCACGTCGCAAGCTGCGACCGCGTCAGCAGAAAGCGTTCCGATCTCGACGATCTTGCCGTCGTTGATCAGGATGCCGTCGCCCTTCGCGAAGGGAATGGAGAGGTCGCCCGTAACGATAGTGCCGATATTGACGATCGCGGTGCGCATGGAGTGTTTCCGTCTCGCTAGGGTCAGTGCAGTCCGTCCTCGCCGACGATGGCGTCGGCGGATAGGCCTCCAACGCGCGCGTTGAGGCGGCCGCGATTGGCGAGGCAGACGATCAGCGCGATTTCGTCGGCGGCCGGCGCGTCCGGCGGCAGCGTCACCGAGACGCCGTCGTAATGTGAGCGGACGTAAAGGGCGTCCTTATGGGCCAATGGAACATCGATCAGGCACCCAGGCGCCGCGAGTTTCGTGAGGGAGGGGATCCAGGCCTTGGCGCCGCCGACGGCCTCCCGTAGCGGCGTCGCAAAGGTCGTGGTCAGCAAGGCGTTGGCATGCTCGAGTTCGCCGCCGAGGCCGACGACGCCGCCCTTGCCATAGCTTTCAGCCTTGTGCGGCCCGAGCGCCTCGATCGCCAGCTTGGCCAGCACTGCTCCAATCTCCGCGCTGGCAGCCGTCCCTTCGGACAAGTCTTCGACGTAGCGGCCGGCATAGGGATTCTGGATGATCGCGACCGCGGCAACGCGGCGCAGCGGCCTGGCATGGCGCTGGCCAGCTTCGACCTCCTTGTGATCGGTGAAACAGAGCAGGCGCCTGACATCGAGTTTCATTTTAAATCGTCTCTCCCAAAACTGCCGCCGCAAATCCTGCCGCATCAAATATGTTTGGGCAATAGCTTAGTTGCGAAGCGAGGGCATGGGCCAGGTGCTAACCTGAGGTGGATGCGGGGAGCGCGCGAGCCGAGGTAGCCCAGTCACGAAGCCTCACGATCCCACAGCGCGCGTTGGCGGCCACGCAATGTATTCTCGATCAGGTGTGCGGCCTCGTCCGCGGCATCGACCATGCCGGTCATCAGCTTGCGCATTTTTCGGAAGTCGGTTGCCGACAACCCGCGAAACAGCATGTCGTTGACCGGACGCTGTACCGCCGCCAACTCGCTGAGCAGGGTTCGGCCCTTCGGGCTTACCGCGAGGATGACCCGTCGCCGATCCTCCGAATCGGCGTCCTTGTGGACAAGGCCCCTGGCGACGAGCTTGTTGATCTCGATTGTGGCGAACGCGCCGCTGAAATGCAGATGTTCGGCGACCTGGTTCACGCCAATCTTCCTGTCCTTGCCGCTCAGATGTGCGACCGCGATCAGAACCGTATATTGCGTTCCGGACAGTCCGATCACTGCGCCAAGTTGACTCCGTACTGTCTGCAACCTTGCAAAAAAGCCGAGCGCGTCGTGAATGAAGCGTCGGAAGGCCCAGTCGGACCCATCCACCATCAAATGCGGGATCGAGACCGTTGGCTCAATTCGAGGCTTTTGTGCCTTCCGATTGGTCTTGGCCGTCCGTGATCTTGTCTTCGTCGGCATGAGTTCCTCGCTGTTGCGCCGCGATGTAACGTCTGGCACAAGCGCGAACGGCTTGCGTTGCGCTGCCGCAAAGTTCGGCGTCGGCTTGCTTGACAGCGGTCTTTTTGCCTCGATAATATAGCTTTGTTATAAAGCTAATTATGGGCTTGTGACTCCTGATGACCGCAACCTCAGATCTCGATGTGCGCGCCTTCCGCCGGGCGTTGGGGCAGTTTGCCACCGGAGTTGCCGTCATCACCGCGCAGGCCGCCGACGGAAGCGCGATCGGGTTGACCATGAGCTCGTTCAATTCCGTCTCGGTCGATCCTCCACTGATTCTGTTCTCGATCGACCGCAAGGCATTCAGTTTGGCTGCGATGACGGAAGCCAAGGGCTATGCCGTAAACATCCTGGGTCATGATCAGCAACATCTGTCGAACCAATTCGCCCGGGCGCTCGGCGACAAATGGACCGCGGTGGAGCACACGATCGGCCATATGTCGGCGCCGCTGCTCGCCGGCGCGCTGGCGCATTTCGAATGCGTGCCCTATGCGCAGTATGACGGAGGTGACCATGTGATCTTCGTCGGGAGGGTCGTGCGGTTTTCCGCCCATCCTCCCAAAGAACCGCTTATATTCTTTGGTGGGGCCTATCGCAGCCTCGCCGGAACCGAAAGCAGCCCGGAATGGCCGCTTCCAATGCACTACTAAATCCATCCAGGGGATCTCGAGGCCTTCATGATCAAGACTGGCGCACAGCACATTGCGAGCCTACGCGACGGACGCGAAGTTTATCTTGATGGCGAACTGGTGACCGATGTCACCACTCACCTGGCGTTCCGCGGCGCGGTGGCCTCAGTCGGTCGGATGTTCGACTTCCAGAGCGCGCCGGAAAATCGCGATCTCATGACATTCGAGACCGACACCGGCACGCGCGCCAATCGCATCTGGGAGTTGCCCGGCAGCTACGACGCGCTGGTCAGGCGCCGGCGCGGCCTGGAAGCCTGGACCGAGTTGCATGCCGGCTTCATGGGCCGGGCGCCGGACCATGTCGCCTCATGCATCACGGGCATGTATATGGGGCTCGAGGTTTTCGAGGCCTATGACAAGGAGCGCGCCAAGGCGCTTGCAGACTATTACCGCTATGCTCGCGACAACGATCTCTATCTGACTTACGTCATCATCAATCCACAGGCGGACCGTTCGAAGAGCGCCGCCGGGCAGGCCGATCCATACCTGAGCGCGGGCATCGTGTCGCGCGATGCCGACGGCATCACCGTGCGCGGCGCCAAGATGCTGGCGACCGGCGGGATCATGGCCAACGAGGTGTTCGTCACCTGCATCCAGCCGTTGCAGCCGGGCGATGAAAAATACGCGATCTCCTTTGCGATCCCGATGAACACCAAGGGATTGAAGATCCTCTCGCGCAAATCCTACGAGGCGGCGGCGGGGGCGGTGTTCGACAGCCCGCTGGCGAGCCGCTTCGACGAGAACGATGCGGTTCTGTATTTCGACGACGTCAAGGTGCCCTGGAACAGGGTGTTCATCGTCGATGATATCGCGATGTGCCAGAAGCAGTTCCATGTCACGCCGGCACATGTTTATCAGAACTACCAGGCCATGATCCGCCTCTCGATCAAGTTGCGCTTCCTTGCAGGAATCGCGCACCGTATCGCGGAAACCAATGGCATCATCGGTTTCCCGCAGGTCAAGGAGACGCTCGGCCAGCTTGCGGCCGAAGTCAGCATGGTGGAAGCGTTCATGGTCGCGATGGAGACCAAGGGCCAGCAGCGCGGCGCCTATTTCGTGCCGGATCGGCAGATGCTCTACGGGGCGCAGACCATGACGCAGCAGCTCTATGCCAAGATCATCAACGCGCTGCGCGAACTTGCCGGCGGCGGCATGATCATGCTGCCGTCCTCCGTGAAGGATTTCGACAATCCGGATCTGGCCAAGCTGATCGGCAAGACCCAGCAGTCGCCGGCCGCCGGCGCCGTGGACAAGGTGAAGTTCTACAAGCTCGCCTGGGATGCGGTCGGCTCGGAATTCGCCTCGCGGCATGCGCAATATGAAATGTTCTATGCCGGTGCGACCTTCGTCACCAAGGGGCATGCCTTCCGCACCTATGACTGGCAGAAGTCGGCGGCGTTGCTCGACAAGATGCTGTCGAGTTACGATCTGGCGGACGAATTGACCAATGACCAAAAACCGGCTTCATCGTCCCGGGCGGTCGCCTAAACCTCAGGAAAGTCGAAAATGGCAATCAACAAGCTTCACGACGAATTCCGCGCCATCGATATGTCCAGCGGGTGGGAGACGCCCGCGGGCTATCCGGCCGGTATCCAGCAGAAGATCCTCTCGGGCGCCCTGGACGAGGTGAACAAGCGTGGCAGCCGCACTCGCCTGCTTCGATTCGAGCCGGGCGTTTACACGACCAAGCCGTTCGTGCACGAATATTGGGAAGAGGTCTTCCTGTTTTCGGGCGACCTGATCGTCGGCAATGACGAGCAGGGCAATGGCGGCGAGTCGTTCAAGCCGAATACCTATGCCTGCCGCCCACCGGGCGTCTATCATGGACCATTCAAGTCGGTGACCGGCTGCCTTCTGATGGAGATCCACTATTTCGATCCGGCCTGAGGGCGAGCCGAGGCGTCTGATCGTCGGCATCACCGGAGCATCCGGCGCCACTTATGGCGTCCGGCTGTTGCGGCTGTTGAAGTCGACGCCGATCGAGACTCATCTAGTGATGAGCCGTTCGGCAAAGATCACGCTGACCCAGGAACTGGACGTCAAGGTCTCGGATGTGACGGCCTTGGCGGACGTCGTCCACCAAGTCGACAATATCGGCGCCTCGATCTCAAGCGGCTCGTTCAAGACGCTCGGAATGGTGATCGCGCCATGTTCGATGCGGAGCCTTGCCGAGATCGCCAGCGGCGTGACATCGTCGCTGGTGACCCGCGCCGCCGACGTGGTGTTGAAGGAGCGGCGCCGGCTCGTGCTGATGGCGCGCGAGGCGCCGCTGCATCTCGGCCATCTCAAGTCGATGGTGGCTGCGACGGAAATCGGCGCCATCGTCTATCCGCCGGTGCCGGCGTTCTACGCGCGCCCCGAGAGCCTCGATCAAATGGTTGACCACACGCTCGGCCGCGTCCTCGACCTCTTTGATATCTCGACCGATGTGGTCAGTCGTTGGCAGGGGCTCGTGCCTGCCGACACCAAGGAATCGCGTTGAGCGGCGAGGCGCCTGGGCCGGAGCGTGGCGCCTCGGCGGGCGCGAGCCAGGAGATCGATGCGGAAAGCTGGGCGTTTGCGCTGGAGCTTTATGCCGAGCCCGGTATCGCCGATGCCTGCCTTCAATTGCAGAACGAATGCGGCGTCGACGTCATGATGTTGTTGATGGCGACGTTTGCCGCCGTTCGCCGTGGGGTCGCACTGACGCCATCCGATGTTGCAGGGATGGACGCGGCATGTCGCGGCTGGCGTGAGCAGATCGTGCTTCCCCTGCGCGCGCTGCGCACGACGTTGAAGTCGGGCCCTGCGCCGGCGCCGAACGAGCAGACCGAGAACTTGCGGTCGAGCATCAAGGCGGCCGAATTGTCGGCCGAACGGTTGCAGAACGAATTGCTCGCGCAATGGCTTGCGAAGCTGCCAGCGCAGTCGCGTGCACTGCAGCGTAAGGACATCATCAGCGCGTTGAGAGCCGTGATTGATTTTGCGCTGCAAGGTCGCCGAGGCCAGCCGAGCGTGGCGCAGCTCTCGTTGATCGACGTGATCGTCGATAGGGCGCTTGGAATTTCCAACTAAGTCGACGCGTACATCTTCAGCACGACGTGCCCAGCAAGCAGGCTTGACTAGCTTTATTGCTTAGCTATTCTTGTTTGGCAATTTTTTATGGGATCGATCTTGCAGCCTGAAGTTCTCGATACGCGTTTCCGTTCGGCGCTGGCCCGTCTGGCGCAGCGTGGCCGCATCCTCACCTATGAAAAGCCGGTCGATCCGCATCTCGAGCTCGCCGCGATGCTGAAGAAGCACGACGGCAAACAGGTCTTGCTGTTTCCGTCGGTCAAGGGCTCGGACGTTCCGGTCGTCGGCAATCTCCTGAGTTCGCGGGAAAATTGCGAAGCCGGCTTCGGGCTGGATTTCAGGGGCATCCGCGGTCTCGTGCAGCGCGCCCTCGGCGGTCCGCTGAAGCCGGAGCTCGTGCGCGAAGTTCCTGTTCAGGAAGTGGTGCTGCGCACTGGCTTTGACATTACGAAGATCATTCCTGCGTTGTTTCACGCGCCGGGCGACGCTGGGCGCTACATCACCGCCGGCATCGTGGTGGTGAAGGATCCGGTCACGGGCATCTACAACGCCTCCTACCATCGCCTGCAGTTGTTGGGGCCGGACCGTGTCGCGATCAAGCTCGACTTCGGCCGTCACTTGCGGCTCGCATTCGGGCGCGCCAAGGAGCAGGGCCGGTCACTGCCGGTCGCGGTCTGCATCGGCGCCGACCTCGCACTGCACTTCACCGCGGCGACCATGGGTTCGCAGATGCCGGAAAGCGCCGACGAGCTTGCCGTTGCGGGTGGGCTGGCGGGCCGGCCGCTCACGGTCGGTAAGGCGGTGTCGCAGGATCTCCTGGTGCCGGCGGAGAGCGAGTTTGTCCTCGAAGGTGAGATTCTCGCCGACGAGGTCGCCCCCGAGGGACCATTCGGCGAGTTCGTCGGCTTCGCCGCGCCGGCGGCCGACGCGCCGGTCCTGAAGATCACCGCCGTCACGCATCGGCTGCGGCCGATCTACCACGTCATCAACGGCTTCGGGCGCGAGACCATCATCCTGCGGAAATACGTGCTGGAGGCCAGCCTGCTGAAAGTGCTGCAGTCGGCGATTCCGATCGTGACTGACGTCGAGATGACGTCAGGCGGTCTGCATCGCTTCCACGCGGTGATCCAGGTCCACAAGCTGAGCCGGCAGCACAATGGGCTTCAGCGCAACGCGATCTTGGCGGCATTCGGTGCGCTGAAGGATCTCGATCTCATCACCGTAGTCGACCACGACATCGACATCCGCGATCCCATCGACGTGGAATATGCGGTGGCGACGCGGATGGAAGCGTCTGCCGATCTGTTTCTCATCCCGGGTGCGCGCGGCCACGAATATGTGCGTGTCAGCAAAGAGGGCGTGCGGACCAAGCTCGGCATCGACGCCACGGTGCCGTTCGAGGATCAGGACAAGTTCCGGCGGGTCGAATTCGCGCCGACGCCGGTCGAGCTCAGCGAATTCACGGCGGGCGAGACGGTTGCCAGGAGCGCGCTCGGCCTTGCGGGATCGAACATCACCTGAATCATTCTCACGAAATAGATCACATGCGGGGAAACGAAAGATGATGCGAATTGCGGCGGCCGTTCTGTCGGCAGGCATGGCATTGAGCGCCACGGCGGCATCGGCGCAGGAGTGGCCGAGCAAAACGATCAAGCTGGTCGTGCCCTATGCGCCCGGCGGCTACACCGATTCGGTCGCGCGCATCACAGCGCGGTATCTAGAGAAGGAATTAGGGCAGACGGTGATCGTCGACAACCGCGCCGGCGGCGGCGGCATTGTCGGCTCGGACCTCGTGGCGAAGTCGCCCGGCGACGGTTACACGCTGTGCATCTGCAGCGTGGGGGCCATTTCGGTCGCTCCGGTCGCGCAAACGACATCGTACGATCCCGTGAAGAGCTTCAAGCCAGTCAGTGTCGTCAGCACGATTCCGCAGACCGTGATCGTCAACCCGTCGCTCCCGATCAACACGATGCAGGATCTCGTTGCCTATGCCAAGGCCAACCCTGGCAAGCTGAGCTATGGGTCCAGCGGCGCCGGCGGCCTGATGCATTACTCGGTGCAGCTATTCGATGCGCGGAACGGGACCAAGATGACGCACGTTCCGTTCAAGGGCGGTTCGCCGGCCACGGCCGCCGTGGTGTCGGGCGAGGTCAATTTGTCCTTCACCAACATGACCGATGCGTTGCCGCAGATGGAGGCCAACAAGGTGCGCGCGCTGGCGGTGACGTCGGCCAAGCGCAACGAGTTCGCGCCGCAATTGCCGACGGTGTCTGAAACGGTGACGCCGGGCTACAGCGTCGAGTCATGGAATGGCCTGATGGCGCCGGCCACCACGCCGGACTCGATCATCGCCAAACTGTCGGACGTGCTGAAGAAGATGGCGGCCGAGCCCGAGGTCAAGAAGAGCATGGCGGTGGTCGGCGCCTCGACCGTGTTCACGACACCAGACGAATACAAGGCGCAGATCGCCGCTGAAGTCGAGCAGTGGCGCGAGCTCCTCAAGGAAATCGCCGAGAAGAAGAACTGACTCACCTCGGGATAGGTGAGCGGGAGGCAATATCAGCATGAGGTCACCTGCCGGGCGGCGCGGCCACAACATCGACTTCTATTCCGGCTTGCTGCTGGTAGCGGTCGCGACGGTCGCGCTGCTTTATATCCGAACGCTCTCAGTCGGCACCGTCCTGGAGATGGGGCCAGGCTACTTCCCCCTCGGGCTTGCGCTCGTTCTGTTGGGCATGGGGCTTTGCCTTGCCGTCAAGGGACTGCTCGCTGAAGGCAATCCGATCGGATCGTTCCATCTGCGGCCGTTGATCTGCGTCCTGCTATCGTTCACGGCCTTCGGTGTGCTGGTCGAACGTGCCGGTTTGATCATCGCCATCCTCGCGCAGGTCGCAATTGCGCATTTCGCGTCCGTCGAGACCCGTTGGCGGCAAAGCCTCGTGAGCGGCGTGCTGCTCGCGGCGGCGTCAGCCGTGATCTTTGTGTGGCTTCTCAAGATTCCGGTGGACCTGCTGCCATGACCGATGTCTTCGCGCTGCTTGGTCATGGCTTTGCCGTCGCCGCGACGCCGATAAATCTATTTTTCTGCCTGGTCGGGGCTATCTGCGGCACGCTGATCGGTGTGCTGCCCGGCCTTGGCCCGGTCGCCACGATCTCGTTATTGCTGCCCGCGACCTATGCGCTCAGTCCGGTCTCCGCGATCATCATGCTGGCCGGCATCTACTACGGCGCCCAGTATGGCGGATCGACCACGGCGATCCTGGTCAATATTCCCGGCGAATCCACCTCCGTGGTCACCGCGATCGACGGCTACAAGATGGCCCAGCAGGGCAGGGCGAGCGAGGCGCTCGCGATCGCAGCCATCGGGTCGTTCATCGCGGGGTGCATCGGCACGGTCGTCATCGCGTTGCTTGGACCGCCGCTGGCGTTGATGACGCAGCAATTCGCCTCGCCGGACTATTTTTCGCTGATGGTGCTCGGGCTCGTCTCGGCCGTGGTGCTCGCCAACGGTTCGGCGTTCCGCGCGATCGCGATGATCTTTCTCGGCCTGCTACTCGGCATGGTCGGCATGGACCTCAACACCGGCGAAGCCCGCATGACGTTCGGCCTTGTTGAACTGTCCGACGGCATCAATTTCGTCGCGCTTGTCATGGGGCTGTTCGGCGTCGCCGAAGTGATCTCCAATCTCGAGGCGCGTCGGTTCGCATCGTCAACAAGATGCGGATCGGCACCATCTGGCCGTCGTTCAGCGCATTGCGCGGCGCCTGGGGCGCCGTTCTGCGCGGCACCGCCCTCGGCACGCTGTTCGGCATCCTGCCGGGCGGTGGTGCGACCATCGCGTCGTTCTCGGCCTACGCCCTCGAGAAGCGCGTCGCCAAGGATCGGTCACGGTTCGGCAATGGCGCCATTGAAGGCGTGGCGGGGCCTGAAAGCGCCAACAATGCCGCGGCGCAGACGTCGTTCGTGCCGTTGCTGACGATGGGCATCCCGACCAGCGCCACCATGGCGTTGATGGTCGGCGCCTTGACGCTGCACGGCATCGCGCCCGGACCGATGATCATCTCCCGGCAGCCGGACCTGTTCTGGGGCCTGATCGCCAGCATGTTCCTCGGCAATGCAATGCTGGTGATCATCAATCTGCCGATGATCGGGATTTGGGTTCGTCTGCTCGCGGTTCCATACCGGTTGCTTTATCTGGTCATCGTCGTCATCTGCGCCATCGGCGTCTACTCGGTGAATAATTCGAGCTTTGACGTTTACATGACGGTCGGCTTTTCCCTGCTGGGTTACGTCCTGCGCAAGCTCGACGCCGAGCCGGCGCCATTGTTGATGGGCTTTGTCCTCGGACCCATGGTCGAGGAGAATTTCCGGCGCAGCCTGATCACCTCGCATGGCGATCCCATGGTCTTCCTGCAGCGGCCGATAAGTCTCGCGCTGCTCCTGATCTCGGCAGCCTTGCTGATCTCGATCATGATGCCGGCGATCCGGCAGCGCCGCGTCGAAGTCTTCCAGGAATGAGCGGCCGGCAGGACGCCATCGCGCAACCAGGAACGAGCCCGTGAACAAGTATGATCCGGTGCAACCGGCCGGTCCGGTAACGGCCTTGCGCAGCGGCGGCCAGCTATTGGTCTCCGCATTGCGCATCAATGGCATCGACCGAATGTTCGGCGTACCCGGCGAGAGCGCGCTGCCGATTTTCGACTCGCTATTGGATGCAGGCATCCACTTCGTGACCTGTCGTCATGAGGCCACGGCTTCGCATATGGCGGAAGCGGACGGCAAGATTTCCGGGCGTCCCGGCGTTTGCGTCGTCAGCCGCGGCCCCGGCGCGATGCACGCCGCGATCGGATTGCATACCGCCTGGCAGGATTCGACGCCGATGATCCTGATCATCGGACAGGTGCCGCGCAGCCACCGCGGCCGCGAGGCATTTCAGGAAATCAACTACGTCAGAACATTCGACGACATGGCGAAATGGGTCGGCGAGATCCAGTCGCCGGACCAGATTCCCGAGTTCGTCAATCGTGCCTTCCACATTGCGATGCAGGGGCGTCCCGGCCCGGTGGTGCTGTCGTTCCCCGAAGACGTCCTTAGTGCCATCAGCGATGCCGCCGATGCGCTCCCCGCGCAGATTGTCGAGACCGCGCCGTCGGATCAGCAAATGGCGCGGGTCGGCGAACTGCTCAGTCGAGCGCAAAAGCCGCTCGTCATCGTCGGCAATCTCGGCTGGACGCCGGAGGCGGCCGAGCAATTCAAGGCGTTCGTTGCGCGCAACGAGCTGCCGGTCGTTGCAGGCTTCCGGTCGCAGGACGTGCTGGACAATCGAAGCCCGAACTATGTCGGCGATCTCAGCCTCGGCTGCAGCAAGGCCTTGATGGAGCGCGTCAAGGCGGCAGACTTGCTCCTGGTGATCGGGGACAGGCTTGGCGATGTCACCACCAACCATTTCTCGTTGCTCGACGTGCCGACGCCGAAGCAAGTTCTGATCCATGTGTTCCCGGGAACGGAGGAGCTCGGCAGGACCTATAATCCGACACTCGCGATCCAATCGAGATCGTCCAATTTCGTCGCCGCGCTCGCGAAGCTGCGGCCACTGGATGCAAAGCCGTGGGCTACATGGCGCGAGGAGTCACGCCAGGCTCTGGTCAACTATCAGTCGCCACGGCCCGATACGGCGAGCTTCGATCTCTCCAAGGTGATCGCCCATCTCAATCGCGTATTGCCTGATGATGCCATTGTCACCAATGGCGCCGGGAACTATACGATCTGGCTGCATCGCTATTACGGCTACCGGCAACTCGGCACGCAGATTGCGCCGAAGTCCGGCTCGATGGGCTATGGCCTGCCGGCGGCGATCGCAGCGAAGCTGCGTCATCCGGACCGCACGGTGGTCTGTCTCGCCGGCGATGGTTGCTTCATGATGGCGTCGCAGGAGTTTGCGACCGCGGTTCAGCACAAGCTTCCGATCATTGTCATCATCGTCAATAACGGTATGTACGGCTCGATCCGGATGCATCAGGAGAGCCATTTTCCGAATCGACCGAGCGGCACGGATCTGCTGAATCCGGATTTCGCGGCCTTGGCGAAATCGTATGGGGTGCACGGCGAGATTGTCGATCACCACGATCAATTCCCCGATGCCTTTGCGCTGGCTGTAAAGGCAGATCGGCCGACCGTCATCGAACTGCGCGTCAATCGCAATCAACTCACCCCGGATCGTAGCCTGTAAAAGTTCGACTCAAGAAATCGCGCCTACATGGAACGGACATGAAGAACGACATCGAATTCACTTTGGTTGCCGAGAACGCCGCAACGCCGCTCAAATTGTCGATCACGCAGGCGGTGATCGCCGGCTGGACCGGGCGCGATCCGGTCGCGCGCGATAAGCACATTGCCGAGCTTGCGGCGATCGGCATCGCGCCGCCGGCCTCGACGCCGATCTATTACCGATGTGCAGCGCGCAGGCTGACAACTGCCGGCAGCATCGAATGCACCGGCACCGAGTCGAGCGGAGAGGTCGAGTTCGTGCTGTTTGGATTTGAGGGGCGTACGCTCGTCGGCGTCGGCTCTGATCACACCGATCGCAAGGTCGAAACCTACAACATCACGGTGTCCAAGCAGATGTGCGACAAGCCCGTGGCGCCGATGCTGTGGGATCTCGCCGAAATCGAAGGCCACTGGGACCAGATCATGCTGCGATCCTGGGCGACGATCGCCGGCGAACGCGTGCTTTATCAGGAAGGCGCGCTGAGCGGAATGCTGCCGGTGCCCGATCTGATCGAGCGCGGATTTGGCAGTGGCAAACTGCCTGACGGCTGCGCCATGTTCTGCGGCACCTTCGCCGCCAAGGGTGGCATCCGCCCAGCCAGCCGATTCGATTATGTGATCGAAGATCCCGTCCTGAAGCGCAGCATCAGCCACGGCTACGAGATCATCACGCTGCCGGTGCTAGGCTAAATCCCTACGCCGGGACTTCACACCCGGCGCTGTCAACTTCGCAGAAGCGCTTGTAAAGCCACTTCTGCCCGTCATGCCGGCGCCACACGCGGCCATGCACCAGTTTTCCGGTGATCGATCGCCGAGGGACGATGACGGTCCATAGATGCCAAAGTCTCGTCCAGGATGGCTTTGGACGGCGGGCGATCATCAGCGGTGTTTCCAACGCTGGAACGAAACCCATCGGGCGGAGTATGATCGCCCGATGGGCATCGCCATGTTAGTCCCGGCAAGGGCAATTTCCGGCGAGGCCGATGCTATCGCGACCGTGCGCGCGGTCTCAATGACATTCGGTCGTTAAGCTTGATGCTGGCGATTCCAGTTAATTCTGGAACTCGGTCGACGCATTCCTGTCCGGGTCTCGATCATTCTTGTTGCCTTCGGAGAGGCGGACGCGCCGCTCATAGTGTTGCGCCAATTGCAGCAGGCGTCGCTTGATCAAGGGATCAGCTTGCTCCGCAATAGCGCGAACCGCACGCGCTCTTTCTCTGCAAAACTCGTCATCCATTCGATTGGTCCCCGCAGACATTCCGCAAGCGCGAGAGACCTTAGCGTGGTTGACCCGATTTAATTGTGATCGAGATCACACCTCCAGGTCAAAGTCGAAGCGAGTTCCGGCTACGCGGTGACGCATATCTCGACATACGCCGTGATCTGCAAGACTTTCGCACATCCGGATTGGAGCGACGGCATTCAAATTTGACGGGGCAACGTAGGAGTTTGATATCGGAAGAGCAGCGATCCTCGCAAATCTTCCAGCACTCGTATCGACGGCAACGCAATCATTGCCTGTCCTGGCAAACAAAGCTGGTTTCATTTCATTGACTGAAGATCGATCGCTCTTACGATTTGCTGATCATAGTTTCGTCTCCGCCGACGCTTCAGCGACCGAGGCATGGCGGAGCAACAGGATCGCGCAACCATGTCTAGGCCGTGTGGACAGTTACCTTATCCAGAGCAGAGTGGCGGCAATGGCGACGACGGCGAAGTAGTTTCGCGCGG
>NZ_JBEGDB010000105.1:0-25687 GCF_043638955.1 Bradyrhizobium sp. 31Argb
GGGGATTTGTTGGGCATACGTTCTCCGTTAGAGAACTGTCCCTAATTTCCCGTGTCTCACTTTTGGGGGGCACTCCACTACCTCTCCCCGGTTATTTTCACGGGATGTTAGCGGGGCCGCGATGAAGAGGGGGTTTCGTGGCCTGAGAACTGGCCCCTATGCTTAATGTTGCGTATACGAACTCCTGCAAAGGGGGACCCAATGGGAGCCAATGCGCCGATCGAGAACAATCCGGCCGCTGATCTGCAGTTGATCGTGCCGAATCTGCACAGGCGCTATTCGGGCGTGACCGCGACCAACCGCATGGTCGCACCAAAGCTTGCGACGATGTTCCGCGCCGCCTGGCTCGGCTCGCATGCGCCCGAGGGCATCGCGCGCATGGGCTTCGTCGATCTCCTGAAACTATGGCGCCGCCCTGTGCCGCTGATCTGGCACGCGCGGCGCAATGACGAGATGATTGCAGGCGTTCTGCTGCGCGCGCTCGGCTGGCCGTTGAAGCTGGTGTTCACGTCGGCCGCGCAGCGCCATCACACCTGGCTGACGCGCTGGCTGATCCGGCAGATGGATGCGGTGATCGCGACGAGCGCGTTGTCTGCGTCGTTCCTCAAGCGCGAGGCGACGGTCGTGATGCATGGTGTCGACACCGAACGCTACGCGCCGCCGGCCGACCGCGCGGCGGCGTTCGCCGAGAGCGGCCTGCCCGGGGCTTACGCGATCGGCTGCTTCGGCCGCGTTCGCGCGCAGAAGGGCAGCGACGTCTTTGTCGAGGCGATGTGCCGACTGTTGCCGCGCTATCCGGATTTTTCCGCCGTGCTGGTCGGCGCCGTGGTGCCGGAGCAGCAGGGGTTTGCGAGCGGGCTGAAACAGCGGATCGAGGCGGCGGGGCTGACGTCGCGGATCAGGATCACCGGGGAGGTGCCGATCGAGGAGGTCGAGCGCTGGTACCAGCGATTGACCATCTACGCCTTCACCTCGCGCAACGAGGGCTTTGGATTGACGCTGATCGAGGCGATGTCTTCAGGCGCGGCGCTGGTGGCGGCGCGCGCAGGGGCGGCCGAATTCGTGGTCGAGGATGGCGTCACCGGCGTGCTGGTGCCGCCGGGGGACGTCGATGCGCTCTGTGCCGCGCTCGAGCCGTTGATGCGCGATCCGGCGGCTGCGGCTGCGATGGGGGAGCGGGCGCGAGTGCGCGTGGTGGAGAAATTCAGTCTCGACGCGGAGGCAAGCGGGATCGCCGCGGTCTATCGCGCGCTCGCCTGAGCCAGCACGCGCTCGGCGATATCGGCCACGTCGGAGGCCGGGATATCGCGCATGCAGCGGTGGTCGTTCATGGTGCAGACCGGGCGATGGCAGGGCTGGCACGGCACATGTGTCTTGGTCACCACGGTGGCCGCCAGACCGTTGAGCGGCGCCCAATGGTAGGGGCTGGTGGGGCCGAAAATGCCCATGGTTGGCGTGCCGAGCGCGGCTGCGACATGCATCAAGCCGGAATCGTTGGAGATCGCGACGCTCGCTGCGGCCATCGCCAGGATACCGTTGCGCAGATCGGTGCCGGTCAGGTCGCGGACACCAGCGCCGCCGGCCGCGACGATCTCCGTGGCCAGCGCCTTCTCGCCGGGGCCGCCGACCACCCAGACGTCGAAACCGCGCACCGCGAGCAGCCGTGCGGCCTCGCCGTAATAGGTCCAGCGCTTACCCGAGCCGACCGAGCCGGGCGCCAGCGCGATCGCGGGACCGCGTCCCAGACCGTTGGCTTGCCGCCAGCGCTCGGTTTCCTCGGCGGGAACCCTGAGTTGCGGCACGGGCCATTCGGACGGGAATTTCGCACCCACGGGCAAAGCGAGCGCCGACATCTGGTCGACCATGCGATCCAGCTTCTTCTCACCCCAGCGCATCCGATTGATGAGGCCGAACCGCGCCTCGCCGAAAAAGCCGACCCGCTCCGGGATGCCGGCCAGCGTCGGCGCGATCGCCGATTTCCAGGTGCGGAGCATGACCAGGGCGGTTTGGTAGCCGCGGGCGCGAAATTCCCTTGCCAAGCCGAACTGTTTTGCCACCGCCAGGCGGCCGCGCGGCAAATCCCAGACGATCTTGCCGCGGACATCAGGCATGTAGTCGACCAGCGGCGCGCAGAGCGAGGTCGTGAGCATGTCGACCGGACGATTCGGCCAGCGCTGTTTCAGTACCCGCACCACGGTATGGCCGCGCACGAAATCGCCGATCCACATATAGGGGATGATCAGGATCGGGCGGGTATCGCCGGCGTCCTCGACCTCAATGCCTTCTATTGAATCAATGTTCATATCTTCTGTGCGGGAACCGGGCGCTTTTGCGGCCTCGTCGGTAGCCCCTCTCCCTCCGGAGGTAAAGTGAGATGGAATTCTTCCACCGGGCAAGTTGCCTGCACCACCGGACTGGGGCAAAGCTGGCGCCGCACAAATCAGGGCAGGGATCGGCATGTTGCTGGTGACCGGCGGGGCCGGTTTTATCGGGTCGAATGTCGTGGCCGCGTTGAATGACGCCGGCCGCAGGGACGTTGTCGTGTGCGACGTGCTCGGCCATGACGGCAAGTGGCGCAATCTGGCAAAACGCCAGCTTGCCGATTTCGTGCCGCCCTCGGAGCTTTCGGCGTGGCTGTCGGGCCGGCAGCTCGATGCGGTGATCCATCTCGGCGCGATCTCCGAGACCACGGCGACCGACGGCGATCTCGTGATCGAGACCAATTTCCGCTTCTCGCTCCGGCTGCTCGACTGGTGCACGGCGAATGCGACGCCGTTGATCTATGCGTCCTCGGCTGCGACCTATGGTGACGGCGAAGCAGGATTTCGCGACGAGCAGACGGTCGAAGCGCTGAAGAAGCTGCAGCCGATGAATCTCTACGGCTGGAGCAAGCATCTGTTCGATCTCACCGTGGCCGAGCGCGCCGCGCGCGGCGAGAAGCTGCCGCCGCAATGGGCGGGCCTGAAATTCTTCAACGTGTTCGGGCCGAACGAATATCACAAGGGCACCATGATGAGCGTGCTGGCGCGGCGCTTCGACGACATCAAGGCAGGCCGGGTGGTGCAATTGTTCAAGTCGCATCGCGATGGCATCGTCGATGGCGACCAGCGGCGCGACTTCATCTATGTCGACGATACCGTGCGGGTGATGATGTGGCTGCTCGCCACGCCTTCGGTCAGCGGACTGTTCAATGTCGGAACCGGCACCGCGCGCAGTTTTAAGGACCTGATGCTGTCGGCCTATGCCGCGCTCGAGCGGCCGCCGAACATCGAGTATGTCGATATGCCCGAACAGATCAGGGGCAGCTATCAATATTTCACGCAAGCCGATGTCGATCGCCTGCAGCGCGCGGGCTATAACGGCGGTTTCACGCGGCTCGAGGACGCCGTCGATGCTTACGTGAACGGCTTCCTCGATCGTCCCGACCGCTATCGCTGACGGGCCAAGGAACGGGCCAAGGAAACAGATGTTCGATTTCGAAACCCTGTCGCAGGCGCTTTCCCGTCAGACCGTGCTTTGCATCGGTGACCTGATGCTGGACGAATTCGTCTATGGCGAAGTGTCGCGAATTTCGCCGGAGGCGCCGGCGCCGGTGATCGCGGTCCAGCGCAGCGAGACCAATGTCGGCGGCGCCGGTAATGTCGCGCGCAATATCGCTTCGCTCGGCGGCCGCTGCATTTTTGTCGGCCTCGTCGGCGAGGATGAAACGGGCGCGAGACTGAGGGCGGCGCTAGCGGCGGAGAGGGGCATCGAAAGCCGGCTGGTATGCGACAGCGCGCGACCGACGACGCGGAAGGTACGCTTCGTCTCCGAGCATTTCTCCACCCACATGCTGCGCGCGGACTGGGAGCAGGCGCAGCCGGCGGCAGGCGAGATCGAGCAGCAACTGATCGACACGATCATTCCGGAACTTGCCCGCGCCGACATCGTGCTGCTGTCGGACTATGCCAAGGGCGTGCTGACCGCGCGCGTGATCCGCAACACCATCGACGCTGCGCGCAAGCTTGG
Source organism: Bradyrhizobium sp. 31Argb (assembly GCF_043638955.1). NCBI lineage: Bacteria > Pseudomonadati > Pseudomonadota > Alphaproteobacteria > Hyphomicrobiales > Nitrobacteraceae > Bradyrhizobium > Bradyrhizobium sp. 31Argb. The sequence continues at coordinate 4,009 of NZ_JBEGDB010000105.1, forward strand.
CAAGCGCGTGATCGTCGACCCCAAGAGCCTCAATCTCGCGATCTATCGCGGCGCGACGCTGCTGACCCCCAACCGCAAGGAATTCGCCGAGGCGACGCGGAGCCGTGCCGATACGCCCGATGCGATCGCCGAAGCAGCGGAGGATGCGATGCGGCTCGCCGATTGCGAGGCGATGCTGGTGACGCAGGGCGAGCACGGCATGACGCTGGTGGTGCGTGACGGCGAAACCGTGCACGTGCCGGCGTTGCCGGTGAAGGTCCGTGACGTCTCCGGCGCCGGCGACACGGTTGCGGCTGCGCTCGCGCTGTCGCTCGCTGCCAACGCCGATTGGGAGACCGCGTTGCGGGTGGCCAGCGCGGCGGCCGCGGTCGCCGTCGGCAAGACCGGCACCGCGACGGTGACGCCGGCCGAGCTCAGGCGCAAGATCCTGCCGCATGCCTCGCTTGTGGCGGAAGAGAAGATCGTCGCGGCCGGCGGCGATCTTGGCGCCCAGCTCAGCGAATGGCGCCGGCAGGGCCTGCGCGTCGGCTTCACCAATGGCTGCTTCGACATCCTGCATCCCGGCCACGTCAAGGTGTTGACGGCGGCGCGCGGCGCCTGCGACCGGCTGATCGTCGGCCTCAACAGCGACGCCTCCGTCAGGCGGCTGAAAGGGCAGGGACGCCCGGTGCAGGACGAGCGCGCACGTGCCGAAGTGCTGGCGGCGCTGGAGGCGGTCGATCTCGTCGCCATTTTCGAGGAGGACACGCCGATCAACCTGATCACGGCGATCAAGCCGAGCGTCCTGGTCAAGGGCGGCGACTATACCCGCGCGCAGGTGGTCGGCCACGAGATCGTCGAAGCCCATGGCGGCGAGGTGCTGCTGGTCGACATCCTGCCCGGCTTCAGCACGACCTCGCTGGTCGCCCGCGCCCGCGGAGGCAAGGCGTGAGCACGGCGGCGGGCTTTTCTCCCGCAGCCGCCGCGCTGCCGGCCTGGCGCAACCCAGCCGCCTGGACCAAAGCGGCCGACATCGTCGCCGTGCTGCTCGCGCTGTCGCTGCCCTGGTCGACCTCGCTGGTCGGCATCTTCGGCGCAGTGTTCGTGATCGTGGTCGCGCCGACGCTCGATCTGAAGTCTTTCCTGCAATCGCTGAAGCGGCCGATCGTCGCGCTGCCGATCGCACTGTTCCTGCTTGCGGTCGTCGGCATGCTGTGGTCGGACGCGCCCTGGGGCGCGCGCACCTATGCCCTGAGCCCGACGGCCAAGCTCCTGGTGCTGCCGTTCCTACTCTACCATTTCGAGCGCTCGACCCGCGGGATGTGGGTGTTCACCGCGTTCCTGATCTCCTGCACGCTCCTGGTGGTGATGTCCTGGCTGGTGTTCCTGCAGCCCAGCCTGTCGCTGAAACCGCCTATTGACGCCGAGCGCGGCATCTTCGTGAAGAACTATATCGACCAGAGCCAGGAGTTCACGCTGTGTGCGGTGGCGCTGGCCTATCCCATTATCACCCTCCTGCGCGCGAAGAGATTCGCGCTGGCCGGCCTGCTGGTCGCGATCGCCTTGAGCTTTTTCGTCAACATGGCCTTTGTGATCGTCTCGCGGACGGCGCTGGTCACGGTGCCCGTGATGCTTGCGGTGTTCGCCTTCCTGCATCTGAGCTGGCGCAGCATCCTGATCATTGCTGCAGCGGTGGCGGTGCTGGCGGCGGTCGCCTGGCAGACCTCGCCGCAACTGCACTCGACAGCGGAGAGCTTCAGCAAGGACTATCGGGAATACAAGGAGCAGAACCGAGCGACCTCGATCGGGCTCCGGCTCGAATACTGGCGCAAATCGCTGGGCTTCATCGCCGATGCGCCTTTGATCGGCCACGGCACCGGCTCCATCCGCGGGCTGTTCGCGCAGGTCGCGACCGAGGTGTCCGCCGAGGAGCTCAAGGCGACCAGCGACGTGGTCGGCAATCCGCACAACCAGACATTGAATGTCGCCGTGCAATGGGGCATTGTTGGCGTCGTCATCCTCTATGCCATCTGGTTCTGGCATCTAAGACTGTTTCGGGGCGAGGGGCTGGTCAATTGGATCGGGCTCTTGGTGGTCGTGCAGAATGTTTTTACCTCGTTGTTCAACTCGCACATCTTCGATTTCCACGAGGGCTGGATGTACGTACTCGGCGTCGGCGTCGCCGGCGGCATGGTGCTGAAGGCGAAATCGGACGGCGCGGCCGTAAAACCGCTAAGCTCGGTCACGCCATGATCTCTGGCCTGCGCGCTGCATATGGGCTATCAGCAGCCCCGAACGCTGTTGCAAACCTCTTGGTCCTTGGCCCATCCGTCACATGACGCGCTTCTCTCAACTCACGACACGCAACTTCCTGATCGTGATGCATGACGCGGTCGCGACCGCATTCGCGCTCCTGGCCGCATTCTATCTGCGCTTCGAGGGCGATCTGCTCACGGATCGCCTGCCGTTGCTGCTGCGCATCCTGCCCTGGTTTGTCGTCTTCAGCGTGATCATCTGTTACGTCTTCAATCTCACCACCTCGAAATGGCGTTTCATCTCGCTGCCGGACGCCCTCAACATCCTGCGCGCCTCGGCAGTCCTGACGCTGGCACTGGTCGTTCTCGACTACGTCTTCTTCTTCATCGCGCCGAGTTTCCACGGAACCGTGTTTTTCGGCCGCATCACCATCGTCCTCTATTTCTTCCTCCAGGTGTTCTCGCTGGGCGCGCTTCGCTTCGCCTACCGCTATTTTCGCTACTCGCGCACGCGCCACCATGCCCGCACCGATGACGCGGCGCCGACGCTCCTGGTCGGGCGTGCGGCGGATGCCGAGATCGTGCTGCGCGGGATCGAGAACGGCGCCATCAAGCGGATCTGGCCGGTCGGCGTGCTGTCGCCGTCGAATTCCGACCTCGGCCAGCAGATCCGCAACATCCCGGTGCTCGGTGGCGTCGACGATGTCGAAACCGTGATCCGCGAGTTCCAAAGCCGCGAGAAGCCGATCAAGCGGGTGGTGATGACGCCGTCGGCGTTCGAGCCCGACGCGCATCCGGAATCGGTGCTGATGCGGGCAAAGCGGATGGGCCTGATGGTCAGCCGCCTGCCATCGCTCGAGGGCGGCGATGCGCCGCGGCTGACCAATGTCGCGGTCGAAGACCTGCTGCTGCGTCCGACCGCGACGATCGACTATGCCCGCCTGGAAGGGTTGGTGAAAGGCAAGAGCGTCATCGTCACCGGCGGCGGCGGCTCGATCGGCGCCGAAATCTGCGATCGCGTGGCGACGTTCGGTGCCGCCCGCCTGCTGGTCATCGAGCATTCGGAGCCGGCCCTGTATGCGGTCACCGAGGCGCTCGCGGCGCGCGGGGCCGAGGCGGCGGTGGAAGGCCGCATCGCCGACATTCGCGATCGCGAGCGCATCCTGCGGCTGATGCGTGAATTCAAGCCCGACATCGTGTTCCATGCCGCGGCGCTGAAACACGTGCCGATTCTCGAGCGCGACTGGAGCGAGGGCGTCAAGACCAACATCTTCGGATCGGTGAACGTTGCGGACGCCGCACGCGAAGCCGGCGCCAAGGCGATGGTGATGATCTCCACCGACAAGGCAATCGAGCCGGTCTCGATGCTGGGCCTGACCAAGCGCTTTGCCGAAATGTATTGCCAGGCGCTCGATCACGATCTTGCCGCGCAGTTCGGCGACAAGCCGCATATGCGCCTGATCTCGGTCCGGTTCGGCAATGTGCTGGCGTCGAACGGGTCGGTGGTGCCCAAATTCAAGGCGCAGATCGAGGCGGGCGGCCCGGTTACCGTCACGCATCCCGACATGGTGCGTTATTTCATGACCATCCGCGAAGCCTGCGATCTCGTGTTGACTGCGGCCACGCATGCGCTGACGCTGGTGCGACCCGACGTCTCCGTCTACGTTCTCGAAATGGGCCAGCCGGTCAAGATCGTCGAGCTTGCCGAGCGGATGATACGTCTGTCGGGCCTGCAGCCCGGCATCGACGTCGATATCGTCTTCAGTGGGATACGGCCGGGGGAGAGGCTGAACGAGATCCTGTTCGCGAGTGAGGAGCCGACGGTCGAGATCGGGATTGCCGGAATCATGGCAGCCAGGCCGAACGAGCCGCCGATGGCGACCTTGCGCAAATGGCTCGCTGCGCTGGAAGAGGCGATCGCCAGAGACGATCGCACCACGATCCGCGGCGTGCTGAAGGATGCCGTGCCTGAATTCGGATCGAACGCCGCGTGATCCGCCCCTGATCCGCGAGACCACCGATGCAGAAGCCCGGAAAAGTCATCGTCGTCAGTCAGCACTATCCGCCGGACCAGAGCACGACCGCCGCGATCATGGCTGCGATAGCGAACCGCCTTGCGAGGGAGGTGGACGTGCTGGTGCTGTCGGGATGGCCGCGCTCTGCGTCGAAATCGGCAGCCGATCGGCCGGCGGTCGAGGAGATCAAGAACCGGATGCCGGACAAGGCCGCGCTCCTCAAGCGCGCCACCGCCGAGCTGCTGTTCACCGCGCGCACCTTCTTCGCCCTTCTCAGGCGGCTTGAGCCCGGCGACGTCGCGCTGACGGTGACGGCCCCTTTTGTGCTGCCTTACGCCGTCGCCGCCGCGGCCAGATTGAAGCGCGCCCGGTCGATCCTGATCATGCACGATCTGTTTCCGGAGGTGCTCGTCCTGAGCGGCTTGTTGAAGCCGGGCTCGATCGTTACCAGAGCGATGCGCGCCATGAATGGGCTGATGTTCCGCGCGTTGACCACCGTTGTCATCATCGGCCGCGACAGCGAGAAGTTGCTGTTGAGCTATCGCGGCATGACGCGGGACAAGATCGAATTCATTCCGAACTGGACCACCATCGACCCCGCGGTTCGCCCGGTTGCGGCCGACAATGCCTTCCGTCGCGGGCTTGGGGGCCGTTTTATCGTCGGCCTTTCCGGCAATCTCGGCTTCACCCACGATCCTGTGATCGTGTTCGAGGCGGCGCGCCGGCTGAAGGATGATCCCGGCATTCATTTCCTGCTCTCGGGCTGGGGGATGGGCTTCGACGAACTGAGATCGATGCAGTCCGAGGCGAAGCTCGCCAATATCACGCTGGTGGACCGCGTTGCGGATGAAGAGCTGCAGGATTTCCTGTCGGCGGCGGACCTCTGGCTCATTCCTTATCGAAAGGATGTCGCCGGCGTCTCGGTGCCGAGCCGGTTCTACAATCTGCTTGCGGTGGGCCGGCCGGTCATCCTCATATCCGAGCCGGATGCCGAAGCCGCGCTGACGGTAGCGGAGCACGATCTCGGGTGGGTTGTGACGCCGGGCATTCCGGCGCAACTGGCCGAGGCGATTCGCGCAGCATCGCGAACTCCCGATCCGACGCTGCCGGAGCGGGCTGTCGCGGTGGCGAGGAGGTATAGTCCCGAACGTGCCTTGACAGGATATGCAGCCCTCATTCAGAGACTGATTGGATCGGAAGAGCGGTATCGGGAGTTACGGTCGTGACTAAAGACCAGCCCGTGGTGTTGGTGACGGGAGCGAGCGGGTTCGTCGGCCGGCATATGTCGCCGGTGCTGGGGCGCAACGGTTGGGTGGTGCGACGCGCCGTCCGCAGCCCGACAGGCAGCGCCGACGAGGTGACGATCGATTCGATCGGCCCCGTCACCGACTGGCGGGCTGCGCTCGAGGGCGTCGATGCGGTCGTGCATCTGGCGGCGCGCGTGCATCACAGGCGGGAGGAACACACCGTCGAGCTTTATCGCATCGTCAATCTTGAAGGCACGTTGCATCTGGCCCGTTGCGCGGCCGAGGCCGGTGTCCGCCACTTTATCTTCGTCAGCACCGTGCTGGTGCACGGCCGAAGCACTGACGGTCGCGCGCCATTTAGCGAGAACGACGTCCTGACCCCGCGCGGCCTCTATGGAATGTCGAAAGCGGCGGCCGAAGCAGGATTGAGACATTTGGCGCAGGGGAGCCAGATGACGGTCACGATCATTCGGCCGCCATTGATCTACGGGTTCGGCGCCAAAGGTAATCTCGCGTTGCTCGAAAAGGCGATCGGTCTCGGCGTCCCGCTCCCGTTTGCGAACGTGCGCAACCGTCGTGCGTTCGTCTCGGTGGAGAATCTGACATCATTCGTGCTGCATCGGCTTTCTCATCCGGATGGCCAGTTCAACATTTTCCTTGTCGCGGATGACGAGCAGGTGTCGACGCCCGAATTCATCGAGCTCCTCGCCGCCGCAGCAGGCAAACCGGCGCGCCTGTTTTCCATGCCGCGGCCGGTGTTGAGTTCATTGTTCAGCATTACCGGCCGCAACGAGGCCAATGAGAGCCTGTTCGGCTCGCTCGAACTCGACCTGTCCAAGGTCGCGTCCACCGGCTGGCGGCCGCTCATCGGCCTCAATGAGGGCTTGAAGCGCGCCTTGCGCGGTTTCGACCACCTGATCGATTAACCGGCGTTTCTGCGCGAAAATCTATAGAGCTGCCACGCCACCGCGCTCGCGCCTGCGAGCAGCAGAACGAGGCTCGCCGCGGCCGAATCCAATTGGATCGACAACATCGCGAGCAGCGCGAGCGCGACATTGAGCGCGAAGACTTCGCCGACGATGCGCGACACGGAAAATCCGTTGTCCGTCGCGCGTTGGTAAAAGTGCGAGCGGTGCGCCGCCCAGAATGGCTCTCTGTTGATCAGCCGGCGCAGCAGCGTGATCGTGGCATCAGCCAGGTAATAGAGCGGCAGCAGCAACGCCGCGGTGACCTGCTGGTGATAGGCGAGCTGCAGCAGGCACCAGCCGAGCAGGAGTCCGATCGGCAGGCTGCCGACGTCACCGAGGAAGATCTTTGCCACCGGACGATTGAAGGGAGAGAAGCCGAGCAGCGCGCCGCACAGCGCCGCTGCCACCAGCGCGGTCGAAGGCGGAATCTGCGCCCAAAAGCCGAGCAGTGCGACTGCCGCCGTGATCGGCACTGCTTCGGCCGCCGTCATCAGGTCGAGCCCGTCCATGAAGTTGACGAGGTTCACGAACCAGAGGCCCGCGATCAGCAGCAAGCCGCGCTCGATCCAGAACGGGACGGCCGGTACGATCCTGAGATCGCCGGGCGCGGCGAACACGATCACAGCCACCGCCAATCCCTGCAGCAACAGGCGCGGCAGCACGGGCACGGGCTTGATGTCATCGGCAAAGCCGACAGCGGCGATGAACAAGGTCGCACCGAAGACCGCGATGGGGATTTGCAGCGTGTCGTTGCCGCTCAATGCGACGAGCGTGCCCGCCGCAACCAGCGTCGCCGCGATCACGGCGATCCCCGCGCCCTGCGGCGTCGGGATCCGATGGGATGAGCGCGCATTCGGCTTGGCGAGCGCCACGCGCAACAGCATCGGCCGCAGCAGCCAAATGAGGAGCGCCGACAATAACGCAGCAAGCGCCGCGGCGACGAGCGAAAGCGCGATATCAGCGTTGGTCATTCGATTGGCGAGAGCGATTGCTCGGGGACCGCGATCGGCTTGTCCCCTTGTGCTTTCTTTTCCGCGCTGAGAATCCACACCAGCCCGCCAAATGCGCCGACGATGAAGGACACGGCGCCGAACAGCAGCGAAACGTTGACGCCCTCGTTGGCCGCCAGCCCGGCGTAGCCGAAGGCGAGACCCATGCTCGCCTCGCGCACGCCCCAGCCTGCAATCGAAATCGGCAGCATGGTGATCAACATCACCGGCGGCACCAGTTGAAATATCTGGCTGAACAGTAGCGGTGCGGAAATGGACTGCGCCACGCACCAGACGATGACGACGGCCAGGACGTGGACGAGCAGAGAGAGCACCGCGACCTTCGGCCCGCGATCCCGGCTGAACAGCACCTTGTTTGCGATGACGGCGCAGGCGTGGATGTGGTGCGTTCCCCACCAGCGCTTCAGCCACGGCCACTTCAATGCGCCGAGCAGCAGAAAGCCGCCGCCGGCCGCAAGCGCCGCGAAATCGATCACGAGCAGCGCCGACCGTCCCTGAGGATCGTTGATCAACCGATAGCTCCACGGCAGGCTCGCAACGATCAGCACGGCGAGCGCGATCAGGCCGATGGCTCGGTCGACGAAGATCGAATAGGTCGCCGCGCGCCAGCCGGCGCCGGAGCGCGCGACCAGCCACAGCCGCACCGCATCGCCGCCGATCGACGATGGCAAGGTCTGATTGAAGAAGGTCCCGATCACGTTGAAGCGCATCGCCTGCCGGGTTTCGAGCGGCGCGCCGCATTCGGCGCTGATCTCGCGCCATCGCAATACGCCGAGGAAGATCTGCAGGAAGGTCACCGCGATCGCGAGAGCGATCCAGCCCAGGCTTTCGACGCGGATGCGCGCAGCGAGGTCATACAGGTTGACCTTGCGGAGCGAGAGGTAAAGCAACGCAGCCGAGATCAATATCTTGATGGTCGAAAGCAGTATCCGGCGCATCTCGTCAGCGCTTGCCAGGTTCGAGAAAGACGTCAAAAACGGCGCAAATCGGCGCCGTGCGCCGAATTCGGTGGCCTTGGTATGGGTTTAGGACCGATCTTGCAATAGCCGTTCGATCGCTCTTGCGGCATCCTCTAACCGGCGGGTAAAGAGGGCCTGAACGGGGGACTGCCGGGTTGCCCGGGTATTTGGCTTGCATGCTCATAAAGGTTTACGCTGCCCACAAAAATTCATCTGAAGGGACTAGCCGGTGTGGTAGCGCTTGCGGGTGGAAAACCCGCCCGCCAAGGGCTGTCATCTACTGCTGGTCGCGTCCGTGCCCCCAGGCATTTCGCCGGTGTCGACAATGTGAAGGGGATAGGGACATCGGTTCCGGAGGAACGATGAGGACGTTAACTATCGTCGGGCAACGCGATCACTACAGAATTCGAGGTTAGGATGGACCGAATTATTCCACTGATCATGTGCGGCGGAGCAGGCACGAGGCTGTGGCCGGCGTCGCGCGAGGTCCATCCGAAGCAGTTCCTGCCGTTGTTCGGGACGCGCTCGACCTTCCAGGAGTCGCTGCTCAGGGTGTCGGATCCGGCGCTGTTCGAGCGGCCGATCGTGATCACCAACAACGCCTATCGGTTCATGGTGCTGGAGCAACTGGCCGGCATCGGGCGCGAGGCGGACGTGCTGCTGGAGCCGGCGCGGCGCGACTCGGGGCCGGCGATCGCGGCCGGCGCCGCCTTTGCGCAAGCGCGCGACAGGGACGCGACCGTGCTGGCGCTCGCCGCCGATCACGTGGTTGAAGACACCGAGGCCTTCGTCGCCGCCTGTCGCGAGGGGCTGATTGCCGCGAAAGCAGGCCGCATCGTCACCTTTGGCGTCAATCCCGAGCGCCCGGCCACCGAATACGGCTATATCAGCCCCGGCGATGGCATTTCGGGGCAGGTGCGCGCGGTCGCAAAATTCGTCGAGAAGCCGGATGCGGCAACCGCGGCCGACTACATCACGTCGGGCTATCTCTGGAACAGCGGCAACTTCATGTTCCGCGCCGACGTCCTGCTCGACGAGTACCGCAATTTCGATGCCGCGAGCGTGCAGGCGGTGACCGAGGCGATGACGAAGACCGAGCGCGATCTCGGCTTCGTCAAGCTCGATGCGGATGCGTTCGGATCGGCGAAAGCGATCTCGATCGATTATGCGGTGATGGAAAAGACCGCGCGCGCGGCGGTGGTGCCGGTGTCCTGCGGCTGGTCGGATGTCGGCTCCTGGCACGCGGTGTGGGAATTGTCTGAGAAAGACGGGCAAGGCAATGCCGCGCGCGGCGCTGCGGTCTTCGAGGACTCCCGCAACAGCAACGTCTGGACCGACCGCGCGCTGGTCGCGCTCGAGGGCGTCGACGACCTCGTGGTGGTCGCGACGCAGGACGCCATCCTGGTGTCGCGGCAGAAGGACGCCAACGGCCTGAAGCGCCTGGTGGCGAAACTGAAGACGGTGGCGCCGGAGGTCACCGAGAACCACATCAAGGTGCATCGGCCCTGGGGCTCGTACCAGTCAGTCGACAATGGCGAACGCCACCAGGTCAAGCGCATCATCGTCAAGCCGGGCGAGCGGCTGTCGCTGCAGAAGCACCATCACCGTTCCGAGCACTGGATCGTGGTCCGTGGCGCCGCGCGCGTCACCGTCAACGAAACGGTGAAGATCGTGCACGAGAACGAGTCGATCTACATCCCGATCGGCGCGGTCCACCGGCTGGAGAACCCCGGCAAGATCCTGCTGGAATTGATCGAAGTGCAGACCGGCAGCTATCTCGGCGAGGACGACATCATCCGTATCGAGGACGATTATCAGCGCACCTGATGGTTGCGCCGTGCATCGATTTCGTCCCAGATGGACCGCGAGACCGTGTAATCTTTTGAATCAAAACGTGTCCGGATTTGCGCGTTGGCATTCGCCACATTTGTGACGGCATGCTATAGCGTGTGCGTGACGATGCTTCGGGGAAAGAAAGCACGTCAGGACAAGGGGATAGGGCTGCGGCCTGATTCGGTGAATCAGGCTGGTCCGGGGAAGAACGCGCAACCGATGGGCGCCACCAAAAGTCTGTTGGGGTAACCACATGAGTTCCAAAGGGTCGGGGTTGGCCGCAAAAGCCGGGATCAGGCGTGCCTTGCGCGTCGGGGTGATCGGTGCGGGGGTCATGGGCAGCAACCATGCACGCGTGCTGGCGGGATTGCCCGAGGTCACGCTGGTCGGGATCGTCGATCCCCTGGCTGAACATCGCGCACGCGCCGTTGCGCTGGTCGGCTGCCGGGCGTTTGCGACGCTCGATGAACTGCTCGCTGAAGGCGTCGATGCCGTGACGATCGCGGCGCCGACCCATCTGCATCACGAGATCGCGCTCACCTGTATCGCGCAGAACGTCCATATCCTGGTCGAGAAGCCCGTCGCCTCCACGGTCGAGGAGGGCAACGACATCGTCACCGCCGCGCGGGAGGCCGGCGTGACGCTGATGGTCGGCCACGTTGAGCGCTTCAACCCGGCGGTGGCCGCGATCAAGCAGGCGATATCGGGCGAAGACATCCTCTCGATCGGCATCACCCGCGTCGGTCCGTTTCCTCCGCGCATGTCCAATGTCGGCGTCGTCATCGATCTGGCCGTGCACGACATCGATCTGATCCGCTGGTTCACCGAGTCTGAAATCGTCGACGTGCAGCCGCAGCTTTCCAGCGCCGTGGCCGAGCGCGAGGACATCGCGCTGTTGCAATTCCGTACCGCCTCGGGCGTGCTCGCGCATATCAACACCAACTGGCTGACGCCGTTCAAGGCGCGCAGCGTCACGGTCGCAACGCGCGGCAAATATGTGATGGGCGATCTCCTGACCCGGCAGGTCACCGAGTGCTTCGGCTTCAAGCCCGACGGCAGCTATTCGATGCGGCATTTGCCGGTTGGCCACGACGAACCGTTGCGCGCCGAATTGATTGCGTTCCTCGACGCGGTGAGGAGCGGCAAGGAGCCGGCGGTATCCGGCAACGAGGGCGTCGCGAGCCTCGAGATCGCGATCAAATGTCTGGAAGCGCCGGCCACGCCCGCCGCGACCATCGCTCGCAAGGCCCCGCGCCGCGTCGCCGGCTGACAGTCTTACTCACGCGTCCCGCAAGGTCCCATGAACCAGCATATGCGCCCAGAACCCATTCCCTTCATCGACCTTGCCGCGCAGCGCCGCCGGCTTGGCACCTCCGTCGATGAGGCGGTCTCCCGCGTGCTCTCCCATTGCCAGTTCATCGGCGGGCCGGAAGTGTCGGCGCTGGAGGCCGAACTCGCAAAATTCTCGGGCGCAAAATATGTGGTGGCCTGCGCCAGCGGCACCGACGCGCTCCTGATGGTGCTGATGGCCAAGAAGGTCGGCCCGGGCGATGCGGTGCTGTGCCCGTCCTTCACGTTCTGCGCGACCGGCGAATCGGTGGCGCTGACCGGCGCGACGCCGGTTTTCGTCGACGTCGATGAGGCGACGTTCAACATGGATGCCGCCTCGCTGAAGCGTGGGATTGCGACCGCGAAGGCGCGCGGCCTCAAGCCTGTCGGCGTGATTCCAGTCGACCTGTTCGGGCAGAGTGCCGATCACGATGCGATTGGCGAGGTCGCCAAGGCCGAGGGCCTGTTCGTGCTCGATGACGCGGCCCAGGGCTTTGGCGCCACCTACAAGGGGCGGCGGATCGGCACCTTCGGCCTGGCGACGGCGACCAGCTTCTTCCCGGCAAAGCCGCTCGGCTGCTTCGGCGACGGCGGCGCGATCTTCACAGACGACGACGAGCTTGCGCAGACGCTGCGCAGCATTCGCGTGCACGGCCAGGGCTCCGACAAATACGACAATGTGCGCCTGGGCCTGACCGGGCGGCTCGACACCATGCAGGCAGCCGTGCTGCTCGAGAAGCTCAAGATATTCGAGGACGAGATCGCAGCGCGTAATGAGGTTGCGGAGCGCTATGCGCGCGGGCTCGGCAATGTCGTGACCGTGCCGCGTCTCGCCGCCGGCTGCAGCTCGATCTGGGCGTGCTACACCATCCGCCTGCCCGAGGGCACCGACCGTGACGGCTTTGCCGCGGCGCTGAAGGCGCAGGGCGTTCCGACCGCGATCTATTATACGAAATCGATGCATCAGCAGACCGCCTACCGCGACTTCCCGGTGGCGGAGGGCGGCCTGCCGGTCAGCGAACGGCTTTCGAACGACGTCGTCAGCCTGCCGATTCACGCCTATCTCGACGAGGCGACGCAGGGGCGAATCATCGAGGCTGTGCGCGGCGCGCTTTCGTCCTGATTTCGCCGTTTTGCGGCGCCGGTGCTTGGGCTAGAACCGGCGCATGCTTGGACGCATCTTCACGGTCGGCGGCTACACCCTGCTTTCGCGGCTGACGGGCCTCGCGCGCGACATCATGCTCGCCGCGATCCTCGGCGCGGGACCGATTGCCGACGCCTTCCTGGTGGCCTGGCGCCTGCCGAACAATTTTCGCGCGATCTTCGCCGAGGGCGCGTTCAACACCGCGTTCGTCCCGGCTTACGCCCATGTCCACGGCAAGGGCGGCGATACGTCCGCGCGCCTGTTCGCCGACCGCATCTTTACGCTTCTGTTCCTGTCGCAACTGATCCTGCTGGCGCTGGCCTGGGCCTTCATGCCGCAGGCGCTGCGCGTCCTGGCGCCCGGCTTCACCGATGACGCCGAGCAGCGACAGCTTGCGATCGAGCTGACGCGCATCACCTTTCCGTATCTGCTGCTGATCACGATGGTGACGCTCTATGGCGGCATGCTCAACGTGATGCAGCGCTTTGCCAGCGCCGCCGGGGCGTCTATCCTCCTCAATCTGTCGATGATGGCGACGCTGGCGCTGGCGGCCTTCTTCCCGAGTGCGGGTCACGCTGCAGCCTGGGGCGTGCTGATCTCCGGCTTCCTGCAATATTTCCTGCTCGCGGGCGATCTGGCGAGGCACGGCACGCTGCCGCGCTTTGCCATGCCGCGGCTGGATGAGGACGTCCGCGCCTTTTTCCGCGCGATCGGGCCGGCGACGCTGGGCTCGATGGGCACGCAGGTCGCCGTGTTCGCCGACACCATCATCGCGACGTTCCTCGCGGCCGGCGCGCTGTCGGCGCTCTATTACGCCGAGCGGCTTTATCAACTGCCGATCGGCGTGATCGGGATTGCCGTCGGCACCGTGCTGTTGCCGGAAATGTCGCGGCGGATCACCGCACAGGATGTTGCGGGGGCTGCGGGTGCGCAGCGCCGCGCGTTTGATTTCACCTTGCTTGCCACCGTGCCCTTTGTCGCGGCTTTCCTCACCGTGCCCGATATCATCGTGCGCGCGGCGTTTGCGCGCGGCGCCTTCACCAAAGCCGACGCGGCGGCGGCCGCCGCGACATTGGCGGCCTATTCGATCGGCCTGATCCCGTTCGTGATGATCCGCAGTGCGGTTGCGACGTTCTATGCACGCAAGGATACGGCAACGCCGGTGAAGGCGTCGCTGACCGGGTTGGGGGCCAATCTGCTGCTGAAGATCGGCCTGATGGCCCCGCTCGCCCAGATCGGGCTTGCGCTCGCCACCGCCGTAGGTGCCTGGATCAACCTGTTGCTGGTGCTCGGCTTTGCGGTGCGCGCCGGCTATCTTGAGCTCGATCGCCTGATGATGCTGACCTTTGCGAAATTCGCCGTCTCCGGCCTCGTGCTCGCGGGGGCGCTTTGGTGGACCGAGCGATTCGCGGCCGTCTATTTCGCGCAGATGCATGTGCTGCGCGATGAAACCATCCTTGCGCTCCTGATTGCAGTCGGCGCCTTCGTCTATGGCTTTTCCATCCTGGTGCTGTTCGGGCGCGGATGGCTCTTCGCCCTGCGGCGCGGATAGTTTTCAAGTCAAATCAGCTTTTTGTTGCGGTGCTTCCAAGCTCCGCAATTCGCGGTTTGCGCTTCTTTCCCAACCGCGCCAATATGGCGGGAAACACGCCAAGATGGCGTGGACAACAACGACAATTGGAGTGACGATGGCAGCCCCCATCAAATTCGGCGTCGGCCAGAGTGTACGCCGCAAGGAAGACGACGCGCTCATTCGCGGCATGGGCCGCTACACCGACGACGTCGCGCCGCAGCCGGCGTTGCATTCGCTGGTGCTGCGCTCGCCGCATGCGCATGCGAAGTTCACCATCGATGTCACCAAGGCGCGCGGCCTGCCGGGCGTCAGCCTGATCCTGACTGCGGCCGAGGTCGCCGATCTCGGCGATCTGCCGTGCCTGTTCAACCTGGAGACCGACCCGTTCGCCGGTCCGCCCTATCCGATCCTGGCCAAGGACGAGGTGCGTCATGTCGGCGATGCCGTCGCCTTCGTCGTCGCCGAGACGATCGATCAGGCGCGCGATGCGATCGAGGCGATCGACGTGCAGTGGACGCCGCTGCCGGCCGTGATCGGCGTCGTCAATGCCGTGAAGCCGGGCGCACCGCAGGTCTGGCCCGACAAGCCGGGTAACGTGCTGTTCGACGTCTCGATCGGCGACAAGAAGGCGACTGAGGAAGCCTTTGCCAAGGCGCATGCGGTCGCGGAAATCTCGATCGTCAATCCGCGCATCGTCACCAACTTCATGGAGACGCGTGCGGCGGTCGCCGAGTATGACGCCAAGAAGGATCATCTGACGCTGACGATCGGCAGCCAGGGCAGCCATCGCCTGCGCGACATCCTCTGCCAGAACATCCTGAAGATCCCGGTCGAGAACATGCGGGTGATCTGCCCCGATGTCGGCGGCGGCTTCGGCACCAAGCTGTTTCCCTACCGCGAATATGCGCTGATCGCGGTCGCCGCGCGGCAGTTGAAGAAGACCGTCAAATGGACGGCTGACCGTGCCGACCACTTCATGGGCGACTCGCAGGGGCGCGACAACGTCACGACCGCGCGAATGGCGCTGGCCGAGGACGGCAAGTTCCTAGGCATGGACGTCGACCTGATGGGCGACATGGGCGGCTATCTCTCGACCTTCGGCCCGTATATTCCGCATGGCGGCGCCGGCATGCTGCCGGGCCTCTATGACATCCAGGCCTTCCATTGCCGCGTCCGCACCGTGTTCACCAACACCGTGCCGGTCGATGCCTATCGCGGCGCCGGACGGCCGGAGGCGGCTTACGTCGTCGAACGCCTGGTTGATGCGACCGCGCGAAAACTCGACATGACGCCGGATGCGATCCGCCGCAAGAACTTCATTCCGCCGAAGGCGCTGCCCTACAAGACCGCGACCGGGAAGGTCTATGACTCCGGCGACTTCGCCGCGCATATGAAGCGCGCGATGGAGATCGCGGAGTGGAAGGAATTTCCCAAGCGCGCCAAGGCGGCGAAGAAGAACGGTCTGGTGCGCGGCATCGGGCTTGCAACCTATGTCGAGATCTGCGGCACAATGGGCGAGGAGACCGCGAATGTCGCGCTCGACCCCAATGGTGACGTCTCGATCCTGATCGGCACGCAATCGAGCGGGCAGGGCCACCAGACCGCCTATGCGCAGCTCGTTGCCGAACAGTTCGGCCTGCCGCCCGAGCGCGTCCACATCCTGCAGGGCGACACCGACAAGATCGCAACGGGTCTTGGCACCGGCGGCTCGGCTTCGATCCCGTCGGGCGGCGTCAGCGTGCAGCGCGCCACCGCCGCGCTCGGCGACAGACTGAAGGAGATCGCGGCGCAGGCGTTGGAAGCAAGCGCCGGCGACCTCGAGATATCAGACGGTGTGATCCGCATCGCCGGCACCGACCGCTCGATCAGCTTTGCCGATCTCGCCAAGCGTCCCGGCGTCGATCCGTCGAAGCTGAACGCCAGCGCGACCTTCGCCAGTGCCGACGGCACCTATCCGAACGGAACGCATCTGGCCGAAGTCGAGATCGATCCGGCGACCGGCATCATCAAGATCGTGAACTACGTCATCGTCGATGACTTCGGCGTGACACTGAACCCGCTGCTGCTCGCGGGTCAGGTTCACGGCGGCGCGATGCAGGGTATCGGGCAGGCGCTGATGGAGCAGGCGGTCTATAGCGCAACCGACGGCCAACTCGTCACCGGCACCTTCATGGACTATGCGGTGCCGCGCGCCTCCGACGGTCCGTCCTTCGTGTTCGAGACCCACAACGTGCCCTGTGCGACCAATCCGCTTGGCGTCAAGGGCGCGGGCGAAGCCGGCGCGATCGGCTCGTGTCCGGCAATCGTCAACGCGATCGTCGAAGGCCTGTGGCGCGAATACAAGATCGACCACATCGATATGCCCGCCACCCCCGAGCGGGTCTGGATCGCGATCCGCGAGGCGCAGCGACGCCATAATCTCTGATGACGATCTCGTAGCGCGGGAATAAATCCCCGCGCACGGGTTCTACTGGAGAAGCGGCGGTAGGGGCACGTCCGGCAAAAGCTTCACGAAAAGGAGAATTCGCCGATGAAGCGGATGGTTATGGTGGTGTGCGGCGTGCTGCTCGGTGCAAGCGCTGTCATGGCTCAGCAGGAGATCGCCGTTCAGCAGGATAACCTGATGCGGTCGCAGGCGAAGAGCATGTACACCGTGATCGGGAAAATGGTGAAGGGCGATATCCCGTACGACCAGAAGGCGGTCGATACGGCGCTCTCCGATCTCGAAACGAACGTCGCGAAGATCGCGACCGTCTTTGCCACCAACCCAAAGGAAGACGTGAAGGATGCCCACTACACGTCGTCGCCCAAGATCTGGCAGAACAAGGCCGATTTTGATTCCAAGATCCCGCCGGTCACGAAGGCGATCGCCGACTTCAAGGGCAAGGTCAAGAATCTCGATCAGTTGAAGGTGGCCTACACCGCCATCAACGATCGCTGCGGCGGGTGTCACGACACCTATCGTGTCAAATTGAAGTGACGGGAGGTTTCACCTCTCCCGCTTGCGGGAGAGGTCGGCGCGTAAGCGCCGGGTGAGGGCTCTCTCCACACGAAGAGTCTTTATCGCGGAGATACCCTCACCCCAGCCCTCTCCCGCAGGCGGGAGAGGGGGCGCAGCTTCATCGTGGTCACCGCCGATCTACCTCATTAGGTACAAAACGAAAAAGGCGGATGCCGCAGCATCCGCCTTCAGGAATGAACGCTTGTGGCTCGCCTATTTCACGACCTGGCCGCGGATTTCGCCGCCCGGATTGGCTGCGGTGTGGACGTTCACGTAGTACTTGCCGGCGAGGAAATCGGCGGCCTGCGTGTCCGTCAGCGTGGCGCTGCCTTCGGCGGGGCTCGAGGCGATATTCGGGATCGGGACCGCGACACCGCCGTTCTTGCCGGCTTCGGCTGGACCGTGGAAATGCGCCGCGGTGGCGGGACCGGTGAGGCCGGAATAGGTCACCTTCCAGCTCAGCTTCTTGGTCGCCGGATCGTAATCGACATCTGCGGTGCCGGTTCCGCTGCTGCTGTTCGGCGGCACTTCCGATTTGCCGTCTAACGTCACCTTGTACTTGTCGGCGAGAGCAGGACCGGCAAATACGATGGCGGCTCCGAGCGCGAGCGTGGCAAGCATGGTCTTGTTCGGCATGGTTTTCTCCCTGTTGGCCTCGGATGAGTGTCGACCTCAAAACAATAGCTTATCCGCTTTATTCCAAAATCGCCCGCGAGCGCGGAAAATTTCGAGCAAGCGCATGGCCGAAACTGTCGCCATATTAGCCGCTCGATCGATGCAGCGCGAAGCGGTGTCCCGCTTCGGTCGAGAACGCTCCAATGACGGGTCGGACCATGTTGCGACGAATATATCCCGCGGTCATCCTTGCCGGCATTGTCGCCGTCGGCGTTTATTGGTGGCTGACCATACCTTCGACGATCGCGGCCAGCGCGTTGCCGGCCTACGAGCCTGACATCAACAACGGCTCTACCATCTTCAACGCGGGCGGATGCTCGTCCTGCCACGCCGTGCCCGACCAGCCCGATCGCACCCGGCTCGGCGGCGGGCTCGCGATTCCTTCTCCGTTCGGCACCTTCTATGCGCCGAACATCTCGCCCGATCCCAATGACGGCATCGGCCGATGGAGCGAGGCCGATTTCGTCACCGCGGTCATGAAGGGCACCTCGCCGGAGGGCACCCACTTTTTCCCGGCGTTTCCCTACACGTCCTACCAGCATACGAAGATCGAGGACGTCCGCGACCTCTTCGCCTTCATCAAGACGCTGCCGCCGGTCGCCGGCACGGTGCGCGATCACGACGTGCCGTTTCCCTTCAACATCCGCCGCAACATCGGCGTCTGGAAAGTCCTGTTCATGGATGGCAAGCCGTTCACGCCGGATCCGACACGCTCCGCGCAATGGAATCGCGGGGCCTATCTCGTGAACAGTTTTGGCCATTGCGCGGAGTGCCACAGCCCGCGCAATGTCCTGGGCGGCATCATCCGCGCGCAGCGTTTTGGCGGCGGACCGAATCCGGAGGGCGAGGGCTGGGTGCCGAACATCACGCAAAAGAATCTCGGAGACTGGAGCGTGAAGGATTTCGCCTATTTCCTGAAGACCGGCGAATTGCCTGAGGGCGACAGCGCCAGCGGATTGATGGCGCGCGTGATCAAGAACACATCGCAATTGTCCGACGACGACCGCGCGGCGATGGCGGATTATCTCAAATCGCTGCCACCGGTCGAGGGGCCCACGCCGCCGCCGAAGCGGAGCGGGAGCAAGACCTAGGGCGTGTACTCGTAAGTGCTTGATGAACGGCACATCCGAACGGCGAAGAGAGAACCGTCTGGAGCCGGCGCAGCATCTTTTGAGTTTGTTCCCCGATCCGATCACAAAGCTTTGAGTC
Source organism: Bradyrhizobium sp. 31Argb (assembly GCF_043638955.1). NCBI lineage: Bacteria > Pseudomonadati > Pseudomonadota > Alphaproteobacteria > Hyphomicrobiales > Nitrobacteraceae > Bradyrhizobium > Bradyrhizobium sp. 31Argb. The sequence continues at coordinate 23,206 of NZ_JBEGDB010000105.1, forward strand.
CCCGGTCCTCGTGCAAATCCGAAATGCCTGCGCTTCAATAAGCGCTATCGTTATAAACGTTCGGAGATAGCGGTGTGAAGCGAACTGAGCCCGTGGTTCAGTTCCGTTGGGCCGCGTAAGGGACCAGAGACAATGCCGTCACACGAGCGCGCGAAGATAAATCTCCCTTCAGCTATCTTGGTGTTGGCCATGGCTACGGCGGCCGCTCCCCATGGCGCCGCCGCCGCCGCAGAATGCCAAAATCAGGATAGCGGCATCACCCTGTCGCCCGGATTTTGCGCTACGGTCTTTGCCGACAATCTCGGCCATGTGCGCCATCTTGCGGTCAGCAGCGACAATGTTGTCTATGCCAACAGTTGGAGCGGTCGTTACTACCATAACGACACTCCGCCGGCCGGCGGATTTCTGCTCGCGCTCAAGGACACGACTGGCAGCGGGAGGGCAGACGTCATTCGGCGCTTTGGCCCGGACAAGTCCACGGGCGCCGCCGGCGGTACCGGCATCGCGCTCTACAATGGTGCGCTCTATGCCGAACTGAACGACAAGATCGTCCGCTATGCGCGCGCGCCGGACGAAATCGCGCCGGCCAGCCAGCCGCAGACGGTGGTGGCCGGCATGCCGCTGACCGGCGACCACCCGATGCACCCGTTCGTCATTGACGCGACGGGCAACCTGTTCGTCGATTTGGGATCCGCGACCAATGCCTGCCAGGCCGACAACCGCATGCCGCTGTCGCCCGGTCTCAATCCCTGCACCGAGTTGTAGACGCGCGCCGGCACCTGGCGCTACGACGCCAACAAGACCGATCAGACCTTCTCAGCGGCTGAGCGGTCCGCCACCGGCATACGCAATGGCGAGGGATTCGCGTTCGACAGGCCGGGCGGCTCTATGTCACCCAGCACGGTCGCGATCAGCTATCGCAGAATTGGCCCAAGCTCTACACGGTCGAGCAGGGTGTCGAGTTGCCGGCCGAGGAGCTCCTCGAGCTGAAGAAGGGTGGCGATTACGGATGGCCGGAATGCTACTACGACCAAGATCAGAAAAAGCTCGTCCTGGCGCCGGAATATGGCGGCGACGGCGGCAAGGCGGTCGGGGCCTGCGCCGCTAAGCTAGCGCCGGTCGCCGCCTTTCCCGGCCATTGGGCGCCCAACGCCATGCTGATCTATACCGGCACGCAGTTCCCTGAGCCCTATCGTGACGGCGGCTTCATCGCATTCCACGGTTCGTGGAATCGCGCGCCGCGGGAGCAGGCGGGCTACAATGTCGTTTTTCAGCCGATGGCCGACGGCAAGGCGGCGGGCAACTATGTGGTGTTCGCGGACGGCTTCGCAGGCGCGCACAAGGATCCCGGTCGCGCCGCCTTTCGGCCGAGCGGCCTCGCGATGGGGCCGGACGGGGCTCTCTATATCGGCGATGACGTGCATGGCCGCATCTGGCGAGTGACTTTTAGCGGCGATGCGGCAACCGCGCGGCTGGCTGCCGCACCGGCAATCGCCCCGGCGCCGGGTTCGAGTGGCGCGGCCGTGCCGCCGGAAGGGACGCATGCCGACGCTGGGCGCGCCACGGCGGATCTGTCGGTGCCGCCCGGCGCCACCAAGGATCAGGTTGCGCTCGGCGACCGCATCTTCCACGGCGAGGCCAGCAACGGCACCTGCAGCGGATGTCACGGGTCCGATGCCCGAGGGACGTCAGTCGGTCCAGACCTGACTTCCGGCAACTGGGTGTGGAGCGACGGCAGCCTCGCGGCGATCACCAAGACGGTGACCGGCGGCATACCGCACCCGCGCAACTATACGGGCGTCATGCCGCCGAAGGGAGGTGCTGAGCTGTCGGACGCCGACACTGCCGCAGTGGCCGCCTATGTCTGGGCAGTCGGCCACGTCAATTAATCTAGGTGGTCCCGAACGCCTTGAAGGTGATGATGGTGTGGGTGTCCTGGATGCCCGGGATGACCTGGACCTTCTCGTTGACGAAATGGCCGATGTCGGTGTCTTTGTCGACGTAGAACTTCACCAGGAGATCGTAATCGCCCGCGGTGGAGTAGATCTCGGAGGCGATCTCGGCCTCCGCCAGCGCATTGGCGACGGCATAGGACTGGCCGAGCTTGCACTTGATCTGGATGAAGAAGGGAACCATCGCTGTCATCTCCGGGGCAGGGTAGCCGGTGCATAGAGCCAAATTCGGGGTGCGATGGCAAGCCAGCTTGCCGGCCTTGGTCCTTGGCGCTAAAGCGAACTGATTTTAACTAGTACGGATTGACGGCGGCACTTCCCTCTCCCCGTTCTTACGGGGAGAGGGTTGGGGTGAGGGGCTCTCTCCACGAACACGGTGGCAGATACCCTCGTGGAGGCTCCCCCTCACCCGAAATTCAAGCTGCGCTTGAATTTCGACCTCTCCCCGCAAGCGGTAGGGCTATCGCATATGGGCGAGGGCGCGGAGAAGGAAGTCGTTGTTCCATCTGGCCTGGAGCATTTTGTGGCTG